>NZ_JBHVDM010000022.1:0-78780 GCF_042802775.1 Nocardia sp. NPDC057455
AGCCACAAAGGGGCCGCGAACACGCCGCGCCGAAGGCGCGGCCATCAGACACTGTAAAACTCGTCACATTGCCTGCTCAGCTCTTTGCGCATTCATTACCGGCCGGTAATATGACACATAAGTTACCCGCGAGTAGCATGCGGAAAACCGGCACGACTACCCCGGTGGAGCGAACAACGGGCGGGAACGGCAACCATACCGACCGCACCAACTCAACGGAGAGTGAGTACTGACAATGGGTCACTACAAGAGCAACGTCCGCGACCTGGAGTTCAACCTCTTCGAGGTCCTCGGCCTCGGGTCGATCCTGGACAGCGGCGCCTACGGCGATCTCGACACGGACACCGTGAAGGAGATGCTGAACGAGGTGCGTCGCCTGGCCGAGGGGCCGCTCGGCGAGTCGTTCGCCGACGCCGACCGCAACCCGCCGGTCTTCGATCCCGCCACCCACACGGTGTCACTGCCCGAGTCCTTCAAGAAGAGCTACCGCACCCTGCAGGACGGTGGCTGGGACAGGCTGGGCATCGAGGAGGAGCTGGGCGGCCTGCCGATCCCGCGCGCGGCCTACTGGGCCATCGCCGAGCTGATCCTGGGCGCACAGCCTGCCGCCTTCATGTACGCCGCGGGCCCCGGCTTCGCGAACATCTTCTACAACAACGCCACCGAAGAGCAGAAGGGCTGGGCGAAGATCGCCGCCGAGCAGGGCTGGGGCGCCACCATGGTGCTGACCGAGCCCGACGCCGGTTCCGACGTCGGCGCGGGCCGCACCAAGGCGGTCGAGCAGGAAGACGGCAGCTGGCACATCGAGGGCGTCAAGCGGTTCATCACCTCGGCCGACTCCGACGACCTGTTCCCGAACATCATGCACCTGGTGCTGGCCCGCCCCGAGGGCGCCGGACCGGGCACCAAGGGCCTGTCGCTGTTCTTCGTACCGAAGTTCCACTTCGACCACGAGACCGGCGAGCTGGGCGAGCGCAACGGCGTCTTCGTCACCAACGTCGAGCACAAGATGGGCCTGAAGGTCTCGGCCACTTGTGAGGTCACCTTCGGCGGCCACGGCATCCCGGCCAAGGGCTGGCTGGTCGGCGAGGTGCACAACGGCATCGCGCAGATGTTCGACGTCATCGAGCACGCTCGGATGATGGTCGGCACGAAGGCCATCGCGACCCTGTCGACCGGTTACCTGAACGCGCGGGACTACGCCAAGGAGCGGGTCCAGGGCGCCGACCTGACCAAGATGACCGACAAGGCCGCGCCTCGCGTCCCCATCACCCATCACCCGGACGTCCGTCGTTCGCTGGCCACCCAGAAGGCGTACGCCGAGGGTCTGCGCGCGGTGTACCTGTACACCGCCGCCCACCAGAACGAGGATGTGGCGCAGCTGGTTTCCGGCGCCGACGCCGATCTGGCCGCGCGGGTCAACGACCTGCTGCTGCCGATCGTCAAGGGTGTCGGCTCGGAGCGGGCCTACCAATACCTGACCGAGTCGCTGCAGACCCTCGGCGGGTCCGGCTTCCTGCAGGACTACCCGATCGAGCAGTACATCCGCGACGCGAAGATCGACTCGCTCTACGAAGGCACCACCGCCATCCAGGCGCAGGACTTCTTCTTCCGCAAGATCGCCCGTGATCGCGGCGTCGCGCTGGCCCACGTGGCCGGTCAGGTGCAGAAGTTCATCGACGCCGAGGCGGGCAACGGCCGGCTGAAGGGCGAGCGCAAGCTGCTGGCCACCGCGCTGGAGGACGTGCAGGCCATGGCCGCCACGCTCACCGGCCACCTGATGGGCGCCCAGGAGCAGCCGAGCGAGCTGTACAAGGTCGGCCTGGGTTCGGTGCGCTTCCTGCTCTCCGTCGGTGACCTGCTGATCGGCTGGCAGCTGCTGCGCCAGGCCGAGGTCGCCATCGCGGCCCTCGACAACGGCGCGACCGGCGCCGACGAGGCGTTCTACAACGGCAAGATCGCGGTCGCGCAGTTCTTCGCCCGCAACGTCCTGCCGGAGCTGACCGCCACCCGCGCGGTGCTGTCCAACCTGGACAACGACATCATGGAGCTGGACGAAGCCGCGTTCTGACGCTCAGAGATACGGCACAACGGCCCGGAGATCCGCTCCGGGCCGTTGTCGTCTAGATTTGTCGTTTCGTGACGTTCGATCACCGCTCGACGCCGATCCTCTCCGGTAGATTGCGTGCTCCCGGGGGGCCGCAGGAACCTCCCGCTTCACACAGTCCGGCACGAGAAATGTCGGCAGGGGTGCCCGAGGTGACGCGCAACGCAACTGGCATCGGCGCTTATCTGCGCGAGCGACGCCTCGCCGCGGGGCTGCCGCCCGCCCATCTCGCCCAGCGCGCCGGCCTTACCGAAGCGGTGCTGGACCAGATCGAAACAGGCGCGGCGGCGCCGAATCACGCGCTGCTACAGCAGTTGTTCGACGCGCTCGAGGTGCCGATCTGGTACCGCAGGCACATCGTCGTGCTGACCCTGCCCAGTTTTTTCACGGCCGCATACGGCCCCGGCCCCGACGCGCCCACTGCGGACGACCGAGCCGACCTGCACAGCCTTCCCGACCCGGCCTGCTACCAGCGGATGCCGACGCAGGATCTGGTGGAGGCCAATTCCGCCTACGAACGCGCCTTCCCAGGGGCGGTCGCCCGGGCGAACGTGCTCGAGTGGATGTTCCTCGACGCGGCGGCGCGGCGGGTGATGGTGGATTGGGCCGTGGAGGCGCACCTGCTCGTCGACGCCTTCCGCATTCTGTCCCCGCTCGCCCCGCGCGAGCGCGTGGATCAGATCGCCGAACGCTGCCGCCGCTCCCCGGATTGGGACCGCATGTGGACCACCGAAGTGCGCGCGGCGGACATCCCGCGCCGCAGCTTGCAGGTCCGTGACCTCGCCACGGGCCGGATCCGCTCGATGAGCATGCGGGCTTACAGCCCCGAGCTTCCCGAGCGTCCGTGGTGGCTCTACCGGCTGGTGCCGATCGGCCGGACGCGCGGGGCGCACACGTCGATGTAGGCGACAGCGCGGCGGCGAGCAGGCAGAATGACCCAGCATGACCCGATCGCTGTCCGCCCTCGCCCGAACCGGCGCGCTTGCCGCGACCCTCGCGCTGGCCGCGGCCGCGCCCGCTGGAGCCGACCCGAACAACGTCATACCGATCCCGGCGCTCAACGGTATCCACGGCCTGCCCGAACTGCCCGGACCGACCGAAGCGGTGTTCCAGGTGACCGGCATGGACAGCCCGAATCGCACGCAGAGCGTCAACGTGCTCGGCACCGATCTCGGCATCATGTGGGACGACGGCAACGGCCGGATGATCACCGCCTTCGGCGACAGCGCGGGGATCGGGGTACCCAACCTCCTCGCGGGCAGCATCTGGGCTTGGACCAGCAACGTGCTGTTCCGCAGCTCATCGCACGACCCGGCCGAGGGCATCGTCTTCGAGGATGTGGTCCCGAACCCGTTGCCGAGCCCCAAGATTCCGGGCATCGAGATCAGCCTCATTCCCACGGCGGGCATCTCCGTGGGCGGGGTGCAGTACATGAGCATGATGTCGGTGCGCGAATGGGGCGATCACGGGAAGTGGCACACCAACTTCTCCACCCTGGCCTCCTCCGGCGACGGCGGCACCACCTGGACGCAGCTCACCCACACGCGCCGCGCCAATGTCGACGGGCACGAGAACTTCCAGCAGAACGCCTTCCTGAAGGCGGGCGGCTACGTCTACCGCTACGGCACACCCGCGGGCCGCAACAATCCCGGGTTCGTCTCCCGCGCGAAAGAATCCGATATCGCGAATATCGACGCCTACGAATACTGGGACGGCAAAGAGTGGAAACCCACCGATGCCAAGACCGCGGCCCCGATCGTCGGCGGCGTCGCCGAGTTGTCGGTGATGTGGAACGACTACCTCGGCCAGTACGTCATGCTGACCACCGACCCGGCCAACAGCGTCGTCCTGCGCACCGCGCCCGCTCCCGAAGGGCCGTGGAGCGAACCCCGCGTCCTCATCGACGCCCGTTCCCTTCCCACCGCCTACGCGCCGATGATCTACCCCTACCAAACCGGCCGAGATCTCTACTTCCTGGTCACCCAGCACACCCAGTACAACGTCCTGCTGATGCGAACGCCGTTGTAAAGCGTGGAGTCAGTGCGATGGAGGCTGTTCACTCACTCGCACTTCACCACCGGGATCGGGTCGTACTTCACCGTGCGGGTCTTGCGGGAGACTTCGCGGCCCGTTTTGCGGTCGGTGATGACGCGGGTGTCGGAGATGGTGAAGCCGGGGGCGCCTTCGGAGGCGATGCAGTCCTTGCCCTTGGGCAAGGTGACGGTGGTGGGTTCGGTCGGTTTGGTCTTCTCACCCGTGATGGATTCGACGTCGACCGTCTTGGTCCCCCACAGGCGGACGGTGATCTCGGCGCCGGTCGCGATCGTCTCGATGTAGATGCCGGTCTGGGTGTTGTTGCGGAATTTCAGGTCGATCGCGCCGTCGAAGACGGTGGCTTCGCGGGCGGCGGGGTAGCGGGAGATGTAGTAGCTGTGCTCGGTGTGGCCCGCGTCCTCGAGACCGGCGAAATACGCCGCGTTGTAGAGCGTGGTGGCGAACTGGCTGATGCCGCCGCCGACCGCGGTGCTGGGACGGCCGTGGTCGATGATGCCTGATTCGACGTATCCCTCGGCGGTGCCGCGCGGGCCGGTGAAGTCGTTGAGCGAGAACGTGTCTCCCGGCTTCACGATCGCGCCGTCGACCTTTCTGGCCACGGTGCGGATATTGACGCCGGAGGGACCGCTGAACCCGCCGGTGGTGAACGATCCGACGGTCTCGATCACGCCGAGCCCCTGCGCCGCCTCGGTGGTCAGTTTCGGTTCGATCCGCTCGTAGACCACCTGCGCGGTCCGCTCGCCCGGTGCGATCAGCAGCGCGGTGAATTGTTCGAAGGTCTTCGGCCAGTTGATCTTGTCCCCGACCACGGCGGGAACGACCGACGGCTTGCCACCCGACACCGCGAACGTCGCGTCCTTCGGCTCGACTTCCGTGGTCGCCAGCTGCGGCGCGAGCAGGCCGATCGCGGCGTCCTGATTCACCGAGACGGCGAGTCCGCCCTGCCCGTCCGGCCCGAAGGCCAGCACGGACGCGATCTGCTCGGGATCGAGCCTGGCCGCGCCGCCCTTGCCCGCGAACGCGATCGGCGCACGTACGGCGGGCTCGGCGACCTCACGCAGGGCTTTGTCCACGGCCTCCGGACGCACGTGCAACGGGGCGGGGACGACGGGCAAATCCAGCGCAGTTCCGGCGACCCACCGGTCGGCCAATTCCGTTCGTGCGGCGGCCACGTCGAGTACCCGGCCCGGAACGGGCGGCACCGCAACGGGTCTGGCTTTGTCGAAGGTGATGGTGCCATCGACCGAGGCTCGGTCGTGCACCCGCAGTTCGGTCAGCTGGCGATCCAGGGCCGGTTCATCGATCGCGCTGACGATCGACACCTCGCGCGTGGTGAAGACGGAGGCGAGCCGGGTGAACGGGTTGAGCGGCTGCGAGCCGACCCGCGACCAGGTGGCGTCCCAGTCCACGGACAGTCCGGCGGCGCTCGGCACGATGCGGGTCTGCACGTCGCCGATGCGCAGCGGCAGCTCCCGGCTCGCTCTCGGGTCGAGCTCGGCGCGCAGGCGGGCGTCGGCGGCGGAGGTGTCCATGCCACCCACGTCGACACCCGCGACGACGGTGCCGCGTGGCACCTCACCCGAGGAAAGCACCAGGTCGACCACGTAGCCGAGCCCCGCGACCGCCAGCACGGCGCCGACCGCGATACCCACCCGGCGCACGACCGCGCCGTCCAGGCGCTTCGGCGGCGGGGTGGAGATCGGACGACGCGCGGACGCACGGCGGGGTGCCGGGGGCACGGGCCGCCGCGGGGTAGTTTGCAGGGGCTGCGTGGGCTGCGCGTCGCCGCTCCAGGCGACCGACCGGTCCGATTCCTGGGGTCGTTCCGCCCCGAGGAGCTGGCGCCATCCGACTTCGCCACCAGGATGTGGGCCGCGTCCTCCGGTGCTCGGCTGGCTCGTCACGAACCGTCCTCCCCGTTCGATTGAATTGTGGACTCGCACCGATGCGAGTCCCCATCACGATAGTGGTCTCCGCCGACAGCAATCGGCACAGCACGGACATAGCGCACATCCCGCGCGGAGAACCGGGTACACCACACAAAGAGGCACCGCGCAGTTGCCGGGTCGGGGGTCTGGCAACTGCGCGGAGCCGACCTGTTTATCGGACCCTCGCGTGCGGCGTTACACCCGCGAGCCCAACCGTGACCGATTCCACGCGGGAGAATCGAACAGGACGATCCCGCCGCAACACTTCGCATACGCAAGGGAGATGGATGGCATGCAGCTGGGAATGATCGGCCTCGGCCGGATGGGCGCGAACATCGTGCGCCGCGTCGTCGAGGACGGGCACACCGCGGTCGGATACGAACGTCACTGCGCCCACATCGACGAACTGCGCGCGGAACTCGGCGACGGCTTCCGTGGCAGCACCGATCTCACCGAGTTCGTGGGCATGCTGGAGAAGCCGCGGGTGGTCTGGGTGATGATCCCGGCCGGCGCGACCGGAGCGGTGATCGAGCAGGTCGCCGAACTGCTCGAGCCCGGCGACATCGTCATCGACGGCGGCAACAGCCGTTACCACGAGGACCTCGAGCGCGCCGCGAAACTGCGGCCCGAAGGCATCCACTACGTGGACATCGGCACCTCGGGCGGCGTATTCGGCCGCACCCGCGGCTTCTGCCTGATGATCGGCGGCGAGTCCGAGCCGGTGAAGCACCTGGACCCGCTGCTGAAATCCATCGCACCGGGCCTCGGGGCGGCGGAGCGGACACCGGGGCGCACCGGCGAGCCGTCCACCGCCGAGCTGGGTTATCTGCACTGCGGGCCGGTGGGGGCGGGCCACTTCGTGAAGATGGTGCACAACGGCATCGAGTACGGGGCGATGGCCGCCTACGCCGAAGGATTGAACGTCTTGCGGCGGGCGAACTACGGGGCAGAGCACACCGGCGCGTTCTCCGCGGAGGAGACGCCACTGGAGCACCCCGAGTACTACCAGTACGACCTCGACGTGCCCGAGATCACCGAGGTGTGGCGGCGCGGGTCGGTGGTCGCGTCCTGGTTGCTCGACCTCACCGCCGCCGCACTGCACGCGGACCCGAATCTGGATTCCTACAGCGGCCGGGTGTCCGATTCCGGCGAGGGCCGCTGGACGATCGATGCCGCCATCGACACCGGCGTACCCGTGCCCGTCCTGTCGTCCGCTTTGTTCGCCCGATTCTCCTCGCGGGGCGAAGCGCTGTACGCGGACAAAGTGCTCTCGGCGATGCGCAAAGCTTTCGGCGGGCATCTCGAGCTGCCGGGCGAGTAGGACGAACGCGAAGGTGGTCCGACCGGGATTCCGATCGGACCACCTTGGTGACGTGCGACTACCTCGGTGTCAGCGCTCCAGGATGGCGACGACGCCCTGGCCGCCCGCGGCGCAGATGGAGATCAGCGCACGGCCGGAGCCCTTTTCGGCAAGCAGTTTCGCGGTGGAGGCGACGATGCGGCCGCCGGTTGCGGCGAAGGGATGCCCCGCGGCCAGCGACGAGCCGTTGACGTTCAACTTGCCGCGATCGATCGACCCGAGCGCGCCGTCGAGGCCGAGACGCTCCTTGCAGTAGGCATCGGACTCCCACGCGGCCAGGGTGGCCAGCACCACCGAGGCGAACGCCTCGTGGATCTCGTAGTAGTCGAAGTCCTGCAAGGTCAGGCCGTTGCGGGCGAGCAGACGCGGTACCGCGTAGGTCGGCGCCATCAGCAGGCCGTCGGGGCCGTGGATGTAGTCGACCGCGGCGACCTCGCTGTCGACCAGATGGGCCAGCACGGGCAGCTTGTGCTCGGCGGCCCACTCCTCGCTGGACAGCAGCACCGCGGACGCGCCGTCGGTCAACGGGGTGGAGTTGCCCGCGGTCATGGTCGCGTCGCCCGCCTTGACCCCGAAGACCGGCTTCAGCGTCGCCAGCTTCTCGATCGAGGAGTTCGGGCGCAGGTTGTCGTCCCGGGTGAGGCCGAGGAACGGCGTGATCAGATCGTCGAAGAAACCGCGATCGTAGGCGGCCGCCATGTTCTTGTGCGACAGGTAGGCCAGCTCGTCCTGCGCCTCGCGCGGGACACCGAACTCCTTGGCGGTGATGGCGGCGTGCTCACCCATGGACAACCCGGTGCGCGGCTCGGCGTTGCGCGGGATCTCGATGCCGAGCATGCTCGGGCGCAGCTGGCCGACCAGCTTGAGGCGGTCCTTGCCGGTCTTGGCGCGGTTCGCGTCGAGCATCCACTCGCGCATGCCCTCGCTCACCCCGATCGGAGCGTCGGAGGTGGTGTCTGTGCCGCCGCCGACGCCGGCTTCGATCCGGCCCGCGGCGATCGCGTCACCGACGGTGACGATCGCCTGCAGTCCGGTGCCGCAGGCCAGCTGTAGATCGTGCGCCGGGGTGTACGGGCTGAGCTTGCTGCCGAGCACGCTCTCCCGGATCAGGCCGTGTTCGCCGACCCGCTTCAGCACGGCGCCGCCGACGACCATGCCGAGCCGCTCGCCCTGGAGGCCGAAACGGCTGACCAGACCGTCCAGCGCGGCGGTGAACATGTCTTGGTTGGAGGCGTGGGCGTACGCCTTGTCCGAGCGAGCGAACGGAATCCGGTTGCCACCCACGATCGCGACCGGACGGGTGGTCTTACCGGTCTTGGCGGTGCTCTTCGCCGAACGGGCTTTGCTAGTCACTCGAGTCTCCAAGGTCTCGTGGATGGATGTCCCGGCGGCCCGGTCGAGCGCGGTCATTCCGCACTGCTCGGCGCCCCGTCGCGGTTGTTTACATTAAACTTACTCTGGAGTAAGTTTAATGTCGATACGTACCCCCGCAAAAATGCGCCAGCAGACCGCGCCGGGGCGACCCCGAACCCGAGAGACAGAACTCAGAAAAGGTAGGAATAGTGGCAGCCAGCAAGAGCAAGGGTGCTCCCAACCTCTATGGATCGTTCGTACACTCCGCACCTGGCGCGTTCCTGGCCAGCAAGCTCGGCCTTCCGAAGCCGGAGACACTGCGCCGCTACGCCGCGGGCGAGCCGCCGCTGTCCGGCCCGGTACTGATCGGCGGTAAGGGCCGTGTCGCCGAGCCGGTGCGCGCGCTGTTGTCGGACTACGACTTCGCCGACGCGCTGAGCCAGGGCACCAAGTACGGCGCCCTGGTGTTCGACGCCACCGGCATCGGCACCATCGAGGACCTCTCACAGCTGTTCGAGTTCTTCCAGCCCGCCCTGCGCAGCCTCACCTCGTCCGGGCGCATCGTGGTCATCGGCACCACGCCCGAACTGGCGGGCGGCGTGGACCAGCAGATCGCGCAGCGGGCACTGGAGGGCTTCACCCGCTCGGTGGCCAAGGAATTGCTGCGTGGCTCGACCGCTCAGCTGGTCTACCTGCACCCCGAGGCCTCGGCCACGGCGACGGGCCTGGAGTCGACTCTGCGCTTCCTGCTCTCGGCGAAGTCGGCGTTCGTCGACGGCCAGGTCATCCGGGTCGGCAAGGACGACGCGAGCGCACCCGCCGATTGGGACCGGCCGCTGGACGGCAAGGTCGCCGTGGTGACCGGCGCGGCGCGCGGCATCGGCGCGACCATCGCCGAGGTGTTCGCCCGCGATGGGGCCCAGGTGATCGTGGCCGATATCCCGGCCGCGGGCGAGGCGCTGTCGCAGACCGCGAACAAGGTGGGCGGCACCGCGCTCGTGCTCGACGTGACCGCGCCCGACGCGGCGGAGAAGCTGGCCGAGTTCGCCACCGAGCGGTTCGGCGGCATCGACATCATCGTGCACAACGCGGGCATCACCCGGGACAAGCTGCTGGCGAACATGGACGAGGGCCGCTGGAACTCGGTCATCAACGTGAATCTCGCCGCGCCGCACCGGATCACCGAGGGCCTGGTGGCCAGGGGCGCGCTGAAGGAGGGCGGCCGCGTGATCGACGTGTCCTCGATCGCGGGCATCGCGGGCAACCGCGGCCAGACCAACTACGGCGCATCCAAGGCGGGCGTCATCGGCATGGTGAACGCCGAGGCGCCGAAGCTGGCGGAGAAGAACATCACCATCAACGCCGTGGCGCCCGGTTTCATCGAGACCGCGATGACCGCCGCCATCCCGCTGGCCACCCGGGAGGCCGGGCGGCTGATGAGCTCGCTGCTACAGGGCGGCCAGACCGTCGACGTCGCCGAGACCATCGCCTATTTCGCGAGCCCGGCGTCGAACGCGGTGACCGGCAACGTCGTCCGGGTCTGCGGGCAGAGCCTGATCGGAGCATGATGACCCAGGCTCCGGCAGGCAAGGAGAAGACCCAGGTGATCGCCCTCACCGAACCGCCCAAGAACAGCCGCCTGTTCGTCAAGGCCGCGCTCGGCGCGGTGCCGCTGCTGTCATCGCGGAAGCCGGCGCTGCCGGACCGGGCGGTTCAGCTCGACGGGCTACGGGTGGATCCCGATCACCTGGCCGCCTACTGCCGCGCGACCGGTTTGCGGTTCGGCGACGCGCTGCCGCTGACCTACCCGTTCATTCTCACCTTCCCGCTGGCCATGCAGCTGGTGGTGGCGCGGGACTTCCCGTTCGTCGCGGTGGGCGCGGTGCACGCGCAGAACGTCATCGAGCGGACCCGCGACATCTCGGTGAGCGAGCCGCTGGACATCCGCACACACATCGAGAACCTGCGCGAGCACCCGAAGGGCCTGCTCGTGGACGCGATCAGCGATGTGAAGGTGGGTCGCGAGCTGGTGTGGCACCAGGTCACCACGTTCCTGCACCAGCAGCGCACCTCGTTGTCGGGCGGCCCGAAGCCGGAGCCGAAGCCGGACGAGGTCCCGCCGCCACCGCTGCGCACCCTGCGGGTGGATCAGAAGACGATCACCCGGTACGCGGCCGCGTCCGGTGACCATAATCCGATCCACACCTCGGCATTGGGCGCCAAGGCGTTCGGCTTCCCACGGTCGATCGCTCACGGCATGTGGTCGGCGGCGACCGTACTCGGCGCGGTCGAGGGGCGCATTCCGGAGCAGACCGCGTACTCGGTCAAATTCGGTAAGCCGATTCTGCTGCCCTCCACCGTCAACCTGTATGCCGACCAGGCCGAAGGCGGTTGGGATCTGGCGCTGCGTCACCCGAAGAAGGGGTACCCGCATCTGACGGCGACCCTGCGCTGAGCACACCCCAGCCGCATCCCGATTCCCGCGAATCGGGATGCGGCTTCGCGCTTTCCAGCGACAACGACCGCGTCTGCCGCAGGCTTGCCTGTCCCGCGCCGATCAGCAGTCGCAACCGCAGTCGCAGCAGTTGCAATCCCCGCAATTGCAGCAGCCGCAGTCACATTCGCCGCAATCGCTGCAATCGCAGTTCTTGATCCAGGCGTCCTTGCGTTCGCCGGTGCACGGTTGCGTGTGGTCGGCACAGCACGCGTAGCCGGTGCAGTAGCCGCCCAGGATGAGCGTGAGGGATTCGCCGATGCCCGGACGACGAGTCGGCGGGCGGTGGCGGGTTCCGCGAGCGTGCGCGCGGACCTCGGCGTCGGGCGACGCCGAGCAGGTGTGGGCGGCGAGGGTGCCGAGTCCGCCGCCGAGCCGCCGCAGCACGGCGGTCAGCGGGTCGAGCAGCATCCAGCGGACCGTGGGCACCCGGCTGAGTTCGGCCGCCGCGACGGCCGCGCGCAGCCGCGAATTCGATTGCCTCAGCAGGTCGTATGCCTCGGGCACGGTGGTGCCGGTGGCCGCGAGGGGGTTGAAGCGGCCATTGGTGGCGTCGTCGTCGTAGTCGGCGACGGCGTCGGCCAGATGCGCGATCCGCCCGAACTGCCACCCCGCCGCACGCAACGCGTCGATATTGTCCGAGCGATCGGCCAGCACCGCGGTGTGCGCGAAGAACGCCGACGCGCACAGCTGCGTAGGCGCGGTCAAGCGATCCAGTGGATCGGCCGACGGCGCCATCGCCGAGCGCCACTGGGGCGAATTCGCAAGCGCTTCCGGCGCCGCGCCCGAAGGCCCCACGGCAACAGGCTGTTTCGCTTCCTGCTCCAAGCGCACCTGCGCGTCGAGCGCCGCGACGAGCGGCTCGACGTCCAGACCGATCCGCGCCGCAGCCGCGCGCGCCTCCCGGTTCCATCGCGTCGCGGCTTTCGCCAGCGGCCCGCGGGTCGGCGCGGGAACCTCGCCGTCGTCCACGTGATCGCGAATCTTGGCCGCGGCCAGCAGCAGCGACGCGGTGGTGGCGAGCTGGACGCCGGGCGAGTCGGCGGCGGCCACCGACGCGCGGCGCATCCCACGCAGCGGACACGGCGCCGCGGTGGTGCGTGCCGCCGAACCGGACTGCGCCTCGGTGAGCATGCTCAGCACCAGCGCGTCCTTGTTCGTGGTGGCGCGAGCGAGCTGACCGTGCCCGTCCCGCAACCCGAGACACAAACCGCACAGATGCGCCTGCCACTCGGCCGCATCGATTCCATACTTCTGAGCGCCGTGCGCACACGGCCTGAGCAACCCGAACACTTCCGCCCCGTTCCTCCCCGGCTCGATCGAATGAGCCGGCCCGCTGATTTGCGAACTCACGCACTGTGGCAGGAGGGCGGCGCGGAAGCAACCGAAACGGGCAAAAGGCGGGCTACTCGGTTTTCTTCCGGCCGGCCAGACCGCGCCAGGCCAGATCGTCGAGCAGGTCGACGGCCTCGGCGACCTCGATCCGGCCACTGGCCAGCCGGTCGGCGATAGCCTCGCCCGCGCCGATCACGGCGACCGCGACGACGTCGAAGTTCGTCCCCGGCTCGGCGTGCTTGGCGCTGGATTCGAGCAGTTTGGCGGTCAGCTCGATGACGCGTTCGCGCGCGTTCTCGATCTCCGAGGCGAAGGCCTGCTGGCCGATGGCCTGCCGGTAGAGCACTTGCCAGGAGCGCCGGTTGCGGTCGACGAAGCCGAGGAAGCCCTCCAGCGCGGTGCGCACCTGCTCGTGCGGCGTGAGCAGCGGGTTGCCCGCGGGCGCGACGGATTCGATGAACCGCATCCCCTCCCGCTGGATGCAGGCGCGGAACAGTTCGTCCTTGGAGCCGTAGTACAGATACAGCATCGGCTTGGAGATCTTCGCCTCGGCGGCGATCGCGTCCATCGACGTGTCATGGAAGCCTTTACGCGAGAAGACCTCCACGGCGGCGTCGAGCATCTGCTGCTCGCGTACTGCCCGCGGAAGCCGCTTCGTACCGCCCGCCATCCACACTCCTACCACAGGTGAACTTCATATATTACTCCAAGGTAAGTTCCGGCGGTCCGATTTGCTCACCAGTCGCCCGACTCGGCCGTGCGGCGCGCCTCAGCAGCGCGGCAACGCACCCTTGTACGCGGCCAGGCGCAACACCGACGCATCCACCTGCGCCATCGGCAGTCGTCCGCTCGACACCGCCTGCTCCAGCCGGTCGAGCACCTGCGGCACCGCGTCGGTGGTGATCCACAGGGCGCTGTCCGCACCGGCGACCAGCGCGGCTTCGACGGCCTCTGCGATCGACATCCGGCTGGTGATCGCCGCCATGCCACCGAGGTCGTCGGTGAAGATCGGCCCCTGGAACGGCGCGGCGCCGTAGCCGCTGCCCTCGCGCAGCAGCCGCATCGCCTCCGGGCTGATGCTGGCGGGGACGTTCGGGCTGGTCAAGCCGGGTACGTCCAGGTGACCGACCATCACGGCCGCCCCCGAGCCGATCAGGTTGCGGAACGGCACCAGGTCCACCTGCTGCATCTGGTCCAGCGGCGGGGTGCGCACCGCGCCGGTGTGCGAGTCGCCGGACCCGGATCCGTGACCTGGGAAATGCTTCATCACCGTACCGACGCCGACCTCGCGCATCGCGCGGATGTAGGCGTCCGCGTAGCGGGTGACCACCTCCGGATCGTCGGAGAAGGAGCGGTCGCCGATGACCGAGTCGTCCGGCTGGGAGCTGACGTCGACGTCGGGGGCGAAGTCCACCGTCACGCCGAGATCCTTCAGCGCACGGCCTCTGGTCACCGTCGCGTCGTAGAACTGCTCGGGACTCATGGTCTGCGCCGTTTCCCGCGCCGACGGCGCCGCGCCGATCAGGTCGCGCACCCGCGAGACCCGGCCGCCCTCCTCATCGATGGTCACCATCAGGGGCACCTTGGCGGCCTGCTGGACCTGGGCGACCTGGCCGGAGGCGAGCAGCGCCTGTTCGGTCCATCCGCCCACGAAGATGCCGCCGATCTGCTCGTTGCGCACCACGTTCGTGGCGTCGTCGGCGCCGGTGACGCCGACCGTCAGCAACTGCGCGAGTTTGCCGCGCGTGGTGAACTGCGCGAGATACCCGGCGTTGCAGTCCGGCGGCGCCGCACTGGTGACGGGGATCGCCGCGGTGGTCGCGTCCGGGGTGGTGGTGCTCGACGACGCCGACTCGGTGGAGCCGCCGTTCGAGCAGGCAGTCGCGACGGCGGCGAGAACAGCGAGAACGAGCAGAGGCGTCTTCCGCATAGAGGTCAACCGTACTCGTGGTGAGGTGCGCGACCGAAGTCGCGCCGTCGCTACCGGGCGGGTAACTCACGCACCGGTATCGAATCGTTGTCCCGCACTCGGCAATACCGGACCGATGGGTCACCGCCTTGTCCGCACCGTGATTTCGCTCGCCGCAGGCCACCCGCCGCCGCTCGCGGGCGAGTCGCCCGAAGACATCGCGCGGATCGCGGTCGGGTGTCGTGACGCAGGCGCCGTGCGCTCGCCGTCGGTGTCCAGCGGTGCGGCGAGAGCGGACACAGCGGACCACGACTGCGCGCGGCGGATCCGCCAGGCTGGCGTTTACGCAGGTCATACCCCCTGAACGACCCGGTTCACCGGGCCTGCGCGGGGTAATCTCGAGGTGTCGCCGTGCGTCTCGCCCAGGAGGTCTTCGTGCCCTGCGATCTGATGCTCATCGCCTACGACGGTTCCGAGAACGCCAAGCGGGCCGTCGAATACGCCGGGCGGTTCCTCAGCGCGAACCGAGCCGTGGTGCTGACCGCCTGGGAGCCCATGGTGCGTCAAGCCGCTCGCCTGTCCGGGCTGTCGGGTGTCATGCAACCGGAATGGGTGCCGGACGACGAGATCGAGGACATCGCCTACGTCGACGCGCGCGCCACCAATGCCGAGGGTGTGCGGCTGGCCGAAATGGCGGGAATGAACGCCGAGGCGCGCACCGCCGAATGCACCACCACCATCTGGAACGCCATCGTCGACTGCGCCGACGAACTGGACGTCGACATCATCGTCGCGGGCACCCGGGGCGCCACCGGCATCCGCGCGCTGCTGCACAGCAGCGTCGCCGACGCCGTCCTCCGGCATTGCCACCGGCCCGTCCTGCTCGTCCCGCCCGGCAAGACTCCCGACCGGTACCCCGCGTGAGATCTGGATCGCTCCACGGCGATGGGGCGCGGCGACGGAGCTAGGTTGGGGTCATGGATGGGTTCCTGCTTGCTCGGGCCGACGGGGTTGTTCGGGGTCATGGGAGCCGGGCCTTCTTCGACGACGCGCAACGAGCGCGGGCAGCGCTGCGGGACGGCCGCGCGCGGCTGGTGGTCGGTGCGCTGCCCTTCGATCCACGCAAGCCTGCCGCGCTGAGCGTGCCGGAGCACGCCGTGCACACCGCCGGTCCCTGGCGACCCGCCGCACTGCCTGATCTACCCGAGGTGCGCGTGGTGACCGAGATACCGAGCCGGGCGGAGCATGTGGCGCGGGTGACCGAACTGGTCGAGCAACTCAATGATCCCGCGCAACCGCTGCGCAAGGTGGTCGCTGCCCGATCGGTGCTGGCCGAAGCACAATCCGGACTCGACCCGGAAGTCGTCGCGGGTCACCTGCTGACCAGGCATCCGCACGCGAACGTCTTCGCGGTCGACCTCACTCCCGCCGGACGTCCCGGTGCGACGCTGGTGGGCGCGACGCCCGAAGTGCTGATCGCCCGGCAAGGCGACCTGGTGACCTTGCGCCCGCTGGCGGGCACCGCGCCACGGCTGACCGATCCAGGCGCCGATGCCGCGCAGGCCCGAGAACTGCTGGCCAGCACCAAGAATCGCGATGAGCACGCCTTCGTGATCGACTGGATCCGGCAGCGGCTCGGCCCGGTCTGCGCCGAGCTGTCGATCCCGGAGAGCCCGGAACTGGTCAGCACCCACGAGGTGTGGCATCTGGCGACGCCGATCACCGGGCGCCTGAGCGACACCACGATCACCGCGCTCGACCTGGCGTTGCTGTTGCACCCCACGCCCGCGGTCTGCGGCACTCCCACCGATCTGGCACTGGACACCATCGCGCACATCGAGGACGACCGCGGGTTCTACGGAGGCGCCGTCGGCTGGTGTGCCGCGGACGGCGACGGCGCGTGGGTGGTCGCCATCCGCTGCGCGGAACTCTCGGCCGACGGTCGCGCGGTGCGGGCGTACGCGGGCGGCGGCATCGTCGCGGCTTCCGAGCCGCAAGCGGAACTCGACGAGACCACCGCGAAACTGCGCACCCTGCTCGGCGCGCTGCACTGCGCTCTTCCCACCCATTGAGGCACGCGCGTGCGGGCGTTCGTCGCGCGGTCACAGGGCTCGCCGATGCGGGCGGATCGGAGATTCCCCGGCCTGAACGCATACAAATACCGGACGTCCTGCTAGGTTGGCCGGGAACGTGCCTGCATCGACGTATTGGAGTGCCGCGATGAAGTTTGCTGTCCCGGGTGTTGCGAGTGCCGTCGCGGGCGCCGTGCTGGGTGTGCTGAGTGTCTTCCTCATCACCCTCGCGGTGCAGCAGAACTCGCGCCCGGACATCGACCGCAGCGGCGACAAGGACTCCTCGCTGCTGAACAACGTTGAGTACGGCAGCCGCTGACCCGCTGACCTCCGCTTCAACCGCGAATTCGTTCGGATCTTCCGCGGCGCCGGGGCAGCACAGCACCGCGCCGCTGGGCAGACGTTGGTTCGCCGCGACCGTCGTCGCGGCATTCCTGCTGACCTTCGTGCAGGCGCCGGGACTCACGGTCGCCGACACGAAATACGACCTGGCGCAGAATCCGCTCGGCTTCCTCGCGCGCGCCGGCCATCTGTGGAGTAGCCAGGCGCCGATGGGTCAGGTGCAGAACCAGGCCTACGGATACTTCTTCCCGCACGGCGCGTTCTTCTCGCTCGGCCATCTGCTGAGCGTGCCCGCCTGGGTCACGCAGCGGATCTGGTGGGCGCTACTGCTGCTCGCCGGATTCTGGGGGATCGTCCGCCTGTGCGAGACGCTGGGCATCGGGACGCGCGGGTCGCGTGTCGTCGCCGCGCTCGCGTTCGCGCTGTCGCCGCGGGTGCTGACCACCGTCGGGTCGATCTCCTCGGAGACGCTGCCGATGATGTTGGCTCCGTGGGTGCTGCTCGCACCCGCCGCGCTCGGCGTCGCCGGACGCGCCCGGCGGCGGGGCGGAGCGGAGTCGCCCGCGGGCAGCGCGCTCGCGCTCGCCCTGATGGGCTCGGTCAACGCGGTCGCGACGGTGGCCGCCTTCCTGCCCGCGCTGCTGTGGTGGGCGGCTGCCTCACCGAACCGCCGTTGGTGGCGCTTCACCGCGGCGTGGATTCCGCTGCTGGTGCTGGCCACGTTCTGGTGGGCGGTGCCGCTGCTGCTGCTGGGCAAGGTGAGTCCGCCGTTCCTGGACTACATCGAGTCCTCGGGCGTGACGACGCAGTGGGCCTCGCTCGGCGAGGTGCTGCGCGGTACCGACAGCTGGACCCCGTTCGTCTCGCCGGAACGTATCGCGGGCGCGGTGCTGGTGACCCAGCCCGCGGCAGTGCTCGCGACCGGGCTGGTCGCGGCGGCGGGCATGGCGGGCCTGGCCATGCGGTCCATGCCGTACCGGGGCAGGCTCGTCCTCATTCTGTGCGTCGGGCTGATCGGCATCTGCGCCGGATTCGCCGGTGAACTGGGCGGGCCGTTCGCGGAGCCGGTGCGCGTCTTCCTGGACTCCGGTGGCGCTCCGCTGCGCAATGTGCACAAGCTGGAGCCGCTGATCCGCATCCCGCTCGTGCTCGGACTGGCGCAGCTGCTCGCCCGGGTTCCGTTGCCCGCCTCCGTTCCCGCACGGGTTTGGCGCGGCGCGTTCGCGCACCCGGAGCGGGACCGCGCGGTCGCGGTGGCTGCGCTGATCCTCACCGCGCTGGCCCTGTCCACCTCGCTGGCCTGGACCGGCAAGCTCGCGCCGCGCGGCGCCTACGACCGGGTTCCCGCGTACTGGCAGCAGACCGCGGACTGGCTGGCGAACAACGCTTCCGATACGCGCGCCCTCGTGGTGCCGGGCGCTCCTTTCGGCAGCCAGGTCTGGGGACTCACGCGCGACGAACCGCTGCAAGCGCTGGCCGGAACGCCATGGGCGATCCGCGACGCGGTGCCGCTGAACCCGCCCGGCACCATTCGCGCGATGGATTCGGTGCAGCGGCTCATCGCCGACGGCAGACCCTCGGCGGGCCTGGCCGCGACGTTGCGCGCGCAGGGCATCGGCGTCGTCGTCCTGCGCAACGATCTCGACCCGGAGACCTCCCGCTCGACCCGGCCGATGCTGGCCCATCAGGCGCTCGACGAGTCGCCCGGTCTGCGCAAGGTGGCCGAGTTCGGCAACCCGATCGAATCGGTGGTGATCGCCGACGACCTGGTGGCCGACGGTGACCTGCGCCCGCCTTATCCGGCGGTCGAGATCTACCGGGTCGACGCACCGGGGCTGGGCACGCCCGCCGAGGTGCGCGGCGGTATCGGCGCGCCCGACGCGTTCCCCGGCGCGTACACCGTCCCGCTCGGCGATGTTCCGGTGATCCAGGGCGGACCCGAAGTGTTCGAGCGGATGCGCCGCGATCCTGCCGCCGCCCGGACGCCCGGCTTGCTCGCCGCCGACGCGGCCAGGGCCGGGTTGCCGATCGGGCCCGTGACCGTCACCGACACGCCGATGGATCGCGAAGCCGATTTCGGCCGGGTGGACAACCACAACTCGGCGTTGCGCGCCCCTGACGACGCACGCCGCACGCACAACCTGGTGCCCGACTATCCGGTGCCCGGCGCGGAACTGGTGCGCGGCGCGTGGTCCGGCGCCACGATCACCGCGTCCAGCTCGGCCGCGGACGCCACCCAGCTCGGCGGGGCCGCGCCGGGAAGCTCGACCGCGGCCGTCGTCGACGGCGATCCGGCCACCGCGTGGATCAGCAACGGCATCGAACGTGCGCTCGGACAGTGGCTGCGACTCGATCTCGATCGGCCGATCCAGGCCGGACAGCTGAAACTGACCACCAGTTCGGCCGCCATCGGCGACCCGGTCAAATGGATCGAGGTGCGCACCGCGAACGGCACCGTCTCGGTCCGGGTGTCCGAACCCGGCGTGCCGGTCTCCGTTTCGCTCCCCGCCGGCCGCACAGAGTGGCTGACCATCACTGCCATTCGTACCGAAGGCGGCTCGGGCGGTGGGCAATTCGGCATCAGCGAACTCGCGCTGGACGACTATTCGGTACGCAACGCGCCCGTCCGCGTCGACATCCGGCACCGGACCGTGGTGCCATCCGCTCCAGCGGGCGCACAACTGCGCGGCTGGGATCTCGGTCAGGAATTCCCCGGCCGCAGCGCCTGTTTCGATGCGCCCGACCGGGTGCGTTGCAGCAAAGGTCTCGCTTTGGCGCCGGAGGAACCCGGCACGTTCCAGCGCACACTGACCGTCCCCGAACCGATGTCGGTTTTCCCCGAACTCACCGTCCGCACCAGGCAGGGCCCGGCCCTGGAGGCGCTGCTCACCGACCACGCCCGGCCGGTGGCCAGGGGCAAGGCCGACGTCGGCGACTTACGCGGGGCCGCGTTCGCCGCGACCGACGGCGATCCGCGCACGAGTTGGACCGCGCCCGAGGACTCGGTCCGACGGCCGACCGGCGGCAGGCCGACGCTCACCCTCGAGCTGCCCGGACCCACGCTGGTGACCGGCCTCGAGCTGACCCCTTCGCTCGGCGGCCTGCCCGCGGCGCCCACCTCGGTGACGGTGGATCTCGGTGACGGCCCGCAGGTGCGTGAGCTGGAGAACGACCGCACCGGCACGCCCACCCGGATATCCCTGCATCCCACCGTGACCGACCGCATCGAACTCAGCATGCGGACCTGGCGGCCGGTGCTCGACCGAACGGCGCTCGGTTTCGTGCAGACCCAGCCGCCCGGTCTGGCGGAGGTGACGGTGCTGGGACCGGACTACCCCGAGGCCGCCGCGCTGGACCGCGAGATCACCGTCCCGTGCGCGCTGGGGCCGACGATCGATGTGGGCGGCCGGACGCTGCGCACCTCGGTCACCGCTACCGTCGGCGAATTGCGCTCCGGCGCACCCGTCCCCGCCCGGGTGTGCACCGACGACACGGCCGAGCCGGAGGGCGGGACGCCGAACGAGTTCGCGCTGCCGCAGGGCCGGGCCGATGTGGCGGTCGGGCCGACCGACCTGTTCTTCGTGGATCGGCTGCGCTTGAACCGAACCGGGACGGAAGCTGCCACGGCCCCCGAGGCGGACCCGGGCATGCGGCTGCTCGTGCTGCCGCTGAGCACCAATGTCGGATGGCGCGCGACCAGCGTGGACGGTCACGTACTCGAACCGGTGGTGGTCGACGGCTGGCAGCAGGCCTGGCTGCTGCCCGCCGATGTCACCGGACCGGTGACGATCGCTTTCCCGGTCGACCGGTGGTACCGCCTCGGCATCTTCGGTGGCCTGCTGCTGCTCCTTCCGCTCGCGGTCCTGGCTATCCCCCGGCGCGCGCGGCCTGGCGCGACCGAGGCCGACGCGGGCGGAGCGGACTCGGATGAGTCCGCCGATGAGCCGGATTCGAGCGCCGATGCTCGCGGCACCTGGGGCCGACGCTGGATGGGTGCGGTGGGGCTCACCGGTGCGGCCACCGTGATCGCAGGCCCGGTGGGCACTGCCGCCACGGTGATCGCCTTGGCCGCAACCCGTTTCACGCAGTACGTCACCCCGCGCGCGCTCGTCGTCGTGGCGGGGATGGGCACCATGCTCTCCGCTGCCGCGCTGTCCACGGGCCCGTGGCGCTCGCCCGACGGTTATATGGGCGGCTCCGTACTGGTACAGCTGCCCGCACTGCTCGCGATCATCGCGGTGGGCATCGCGGCATTGCCCCGGCCGAAACACAGCGATCAGCCCGATGCGCGCCGATCCGACGAGCCGCTTCCCCCGCCGGTCGGGCACTGACGGTCCGCGCCGCTCGACAACCGGGCGCTGATCATTCACACCGATCCACGACCGGCGCTGACCATCCACACCACTCCCCAGCCGGACACTGACCGTCCGCGCCGCTCAACAACCGAGCGCTGACCATCCACACCGATCCACAGCCGAGCGCTAACCATCCACACCGATCCACAGCCGAGCGCTGATCATTCACACCACTGCCCAGCCGGACACTGACCATCCACACTCAACGACCGGGCGCTAACCATCCACACCGGTCCACGACCGGCGCTGACCATCCACACCACTCCCCAGCCGGACTGACCATCCGCGCCGCCCAACAACCGAGCGCTAACCATCCACACCGATCCACAGCCAAGCGCTGACCATCCACACCACTCCCCAGCCGGACACTGACCATCCACACTCAACAACCGAGCGCTAACCATCCACACCGGTCCACAGCCCGACACCGACCGCGTCACTCGACAGCCCGGCACCGACGATCCCCGCACCGATCGCAACCGACGACCTCGTCCGCGCGCGGAGTTTCGCTCGACGAGGCGCGCATCGCCGTGCGCCGCAAGCACACTCGTTGCTAACGTGACCACGCGTGAACACCTGTGCCGAATGCGGATTCATCTACGACTTGGCTTCGGCGGCCGACGTGCCGTCGCTGGCGCGGGAGCACGCAGTGGAATACGCAGACCTGCTCGGCGCCGACAGCGGCAAGTTACGGCAGCGCGGCAAGCCGGAGGTGTGGTCACCGTTGGAGTACGCCTGCCACGTGCGGGATGTCCTGCTGGCCCAGCGCGAGCGCGTGCTGGCCGCACGCCGTTCGGACAATCCGACGGCTACGGCGATGGGCCGGGACGAGCGCGTCGAGCACGACGGCTATGCCGAGCAGAACCCCGCGGACGTGGCTCGCCAGATCCGCGACGCCGCCCAGCTGTTCGCGAACGTTCTGGAGCGACTCGGTGACGACGACTGGGAGCGCACCCTGGGCTTCCCCTACCCCGAACCCGCGGTTCGTTCCCTGCGCTGGCTCGCGATGCACACCCTGCACGAGCTGCGCCACCACCTGCTGGACATGCACCGGCAACTCGATGGCTGACCTCCCGCGGGCCGTCGATCAGGGCGCGGGCTCGGGCTCGGGGTTGCGCCGCACCCGGTCCCGGCGGCGGGCCCAGCGCCTTACCGGCTCCTCGACCAGCGCGTAACTGGCCGCGGCGACCGGAAGGGTGACGGCGATGGTAAGAGCCAGGACGTAACCGAAGTCCCCCTGGAAGGGCAGGATGCCGAAGACCGGGAACACGATCGACAGCACCGCGAGGTGCCAGATGAAGATGCCGTAGGACCAGCGGCCGAGCGTCGCGGCCACCGGCGACTCCAGCCAGCGGTGCGCGCGCGCCGCCGGATCGCGCAGCACCAGCGGTGCGAGCAGCGCGAACCCGATGATCGCGCCGAGTCCCATCTTCACCACGTACTGCCAGGGTTCGGCCCTGGTGAGCCCGGCGGGTCCGGCCAGATCGGTCGCCGCGAGCAGGAAGGCGGCCACCGCGACGGCCCACATCAGTGGCTGATTCGCCCCGACTTTCCACCAGCGCGATAGCCGGACGCTATGTTCGGCGAGCTCCGCGAGGATCATGCCAGCGGCGAACCAGGGCAGATAACCCGGCAGCCAGTTGTCCGCGTGGATCGCGTCGGGAGTGGGCACCGGAATGAGGTTCCAACCGAGGCTGAGCAGAGCGAGCGCCAGCAGCACCGGCACCCGCCGCCGGGCCGCGGGGCCGCGCAGGCGCACCAGCGCGAACGCCAGGACGGGCAGCACGAGATAGAAGGCGACCTCCACCGAGAGACTCCACATCTGCGTGAGACCGTCGGTGAGCGTCAGCGGTACGAAGACCTGTAGCAGCGCCAGATTCGATGCCCACACCCGCAGGCCCGCCGTCCCGGCGGCGCTGGGCAGCAGCACCAGGACCGCGCAGACCACGACCCAATACGCGGGCAGGATGCGAGCGGCACGATGTCGTAGGTAATAGCCGACGGGCGGAGCGGTGTCCAGCCCCCGCGCGGCCGCGGCGTGCGGCCGCCAGAGCAGGAACCCGGACAGCGCGAAGAACACCGCCACCGCCATGTCGAACCGACCCCACACCCGGCCGACGACCGGTGTGCCCGCGGCGCCGGTCTGGAAGGCGACGTGCGTCAGCAGCACGCCGAGCGCGGCCATTCCGCGCATACCTTCCAAGGCAGGCACGAACGCGCGCGGGCGCACCGGTTCGGTCCCGGGCGCCGCTGTGGGCAGGGTCGCGGTCATCGGGCTCCAGTCTGCCTTGACGAATCCACAGTTGATAACCCGGCGTTTCAGATTTCGCGTTAGACTCGGGCGATTTCTCGGCCGTTTCGGCCTCGACGCCGCATGGTACGACATCGGACTGTTAGTGTCGGGGCTCACGAGTGCCGCGGCCTGCCCGCAGTGCTCGCCGGAGCGACCTGTGTTCTACGACGAGGAGAGTTTGCATGGCACTGAGTGCCGGTACCAGAAGGACGGTGGCCTGCCTGCTCGTGGGTCTCGGCGCGTTGCTGATCGTCGCCGCAATCATGATCCCGACATACACCGTCGACAAGCTGGCCAAAACTCCCCTCGACCTGGAGATCACTACGATCGCGACGAACCAGCAGGGTGAGGACAGCCTGGTGCTCGACTCCAAGTCGCTGACCGCTCCGGAGGGCACGGCGAAGGTCGACACGAATGTCCCGCTGGTCTCGCAGCGCTTCCTCACCGTCGAGGACCCGGCCGACGCCGAGCAGATGACGGTACAGGCCGGCCAGACGCTGCGGCGCATCGACAAGCAGGGCGACACCGGCCTGCTCACCGCGACCGTCGACCGAGTGACCATCGACCGGGTGACCGGCGAGCCGGTCGGCACCGAGCCCAACGGCTCGGTGGCCGTGACCGCGAACCTCGAGGGCCAGAGCATCGCCGAGCCGGTGCAGCACACCGGTCTGCAGTACCGATTCCCGCTCGGTACCGAGAAGAAGGCCTACCCGTACTTCGATCTCAACGTCCGCAAGACCTTCGACGCCAACTTCCTCGAAGAGACCGAGATCAACAACACGAAGGTCTACCACTTCCAGATGTCGGTGCCCGCCACCAGCCTGTGGGACGTCGTGCAGGCGCCGACGAACCGGTTGAGCCTGCCCGCCGCCAAGTGGGGCGTCGAGGGCGGCGATGCCCCGGTGACCATGACCCGTTACTACACCAACACCCGTGACCTGTGGGTGGAGCCGAAGACCGGCACGGTCGTCAAGGGTGGCGAGGCGCTGCACCTCTACTACTCGCGCACCGCGGACAAGCCGGAGGTCACCGCGCTGAAGTCGCACCTCGTGTTCGACGAGAACACGATCGAGTCGCAGCTCTCGGTAGCCAAGGAGAACATCGACAAGCTGTCGCTGTACGGGCGGGTCATGCCGATCATCCTCGGCGTCCTCGGCGTGATCGCGCTGATCGCCGGTGCGGTCCTCGGCATCCGCGGCGGCTCGGCTCCGACGCCCGCGCGGGCGGGCGGCGCCCCGGGGCAGCGTCCGAGCGGCGCGGCTCCGGCCGCCCCCGCACCGCGCGCCAACCGTGGCGCCGACGACGCGCCGACCGAGCAGATTCGGATCAACAAGCAGCCATGACCGGCTGAGTGCCACTGAATTCGGCTCCCCCGCCTACCGGCTGGGGAGCCGAATTCGTTTTCGGGGTTTCTCGGGGTTCGGTATCGCCGAGCGGATGGGCGACCGGAGACGGTATCTCGTGGCACGGCGTGCCTTCGGTGGGATGCACGCCGAGTTCGCTCGGGCCGGTCCCGAACGACAGCCGGCCGTCGTGGGTGTCGGTTCGGCCGGCGCAGGACATCGCGAAAGAACGCGCGAGCCGCGTCGGTAGACCGGGGTGTGCACCGCGGCGATCATGCGACGAGCTAGGCGGTCCTGGTCAGCCGACCGGGCGCAGCGGCTCGGGGCGTGTCGTGTGGTCGGCCGCGCGCAGGACGATGACGGCGACCACGAAGGTGGTGGCGGCGGCCACCGACACGGCCGTGATGATCAGCGCCGGAACCGAACGGGCCAGCGACAGCATCAGGGTGACCTCTACGGCCAGCCCCAGCCAGGCGACCAGCGCGAGCGAAGTGCGGTCGACGGCGATGGCCGAGAGCACCGCGCCTTGCAGCACGGCCAGCAGCGCGCCGTGCAGCGCGAAGACCCACAGCAAGCCCTGGATCGGGGCGTAGTCCTCGCCCGCCAGCAGCGGAGCGAGCGGCGCGGCGAGCGCGGCGCCGAGCACCGCGACGAGGCCGATTCCGCTGAGCACCGCCAGCGCTGCCCGGATCGCGCTCGCGGAGTGCGTCGGCTGGGCCATCCGCGGGTAGAGCACGACGCCGACGGCCTGCGGCAGCCAGAAGGCGATCTTGGTGGCGATGGTGCCGAGCGCGTAGCGGCTGGCGTCCACGTCGTCGAGCACGATCCGCACCACGATGAGATCCGCCGACGACAGCGCCATCAGCGCCGCCTGCACCTGTGCGGCCCGCAGCACCGGCAGCACGCCGGGGGCTGCGGCGACCTCGCCCGCCGCCAGGGCGCGAGCGCGTGTGGACGGCGCGCCGGCGACGATTCTGGCCAGCAGCGCCGCCACCGCGACCCCGCAGGCCGCGGCCCACAGGGCGAGCGTCGCGCCGCCGCCCAGCGCGAGAATTACCAGCGCGGGCGCGACCCGGACGATCCCGGCGGCACCGAGCACCGTTCCCAACGCCCGAAACCGCTTGCCACCCTGCAGCACTCCCTGTTCGCCGGACAACAGCACCAGCGCGGGCGCCGCACCCAGTGCCGCCGCGGTGGCGGCCACCCCCACGTTCAGCGTGAGGGCGACCAGCGGCACCAGCGCCGCCGCCACCAATGCCACGATCACCGCGCACCGCCACTGGAGCCCGCGCAGCGCCGCCGTCCCCGCGCCGCGCACGAGTTCCCGCGCCACCACGTTCTGCAAGGCCAGCGCCGGAACCGCGCAGAGCAGTTGCACCGCGAGCAGACTCGCGAACTCGCTGTAGCCGGTGACCCCCAGCCATCGCCCGGCCAGCAGTTGCAGCAGATACCCGGCGACGTTCGCGGTCATCGCACCCGCCGTCACCCACGTCAGATCCGCCACCACAGGAAATCGACGGACAGCAGACACGCCGCCCATCGTCCCACCCGCACCGGCCGTCGCCCGGCCCGCCCCGCCGCAGTGCGAGATGTGCGCGCCATGGGCTCGGCAGTCCGCGACGCGAGCCGTCCAGTCGTGGACCGCACGCCAGGGCTCCGGGCTCCGCCGCGCACCGGCCGGTCGCCGGTTACTGGCCCAGGCCCACGGAGTACGGCACGAACCGAGGTACCGAGGATCGCCGCCCGGGGCTAAGCACAATCGCGGGCCGGGTGCCACCGAGCCGCCCTGTAGAACCGACCGCGTCACGACAACACCTGGTATGGCGTACAACCTGGCAGTACGACGTTCGGCGTCACCGGTATGCGAATCAACGACAGGAGGTCGACAGTGCGGCACTGATCGCTGCGCAACTCGCTTCGACGAACAGGACCCGCGGTCCGATCGCGCGCGTCCTGCCGAAGCCGGAACTGCGCACGAACTCCGGGAAGGTGCTGCTGGACGACGCCGGCACCAGCACCGATCCACCGAGCCCGGACACCGACCCGCGATCCCCGTTGACTCGGCGACGGAAGACATCGGGACGTACAGTGCTCAGGCGTGAGTGGGAGCGGTCGAGACCGAGCGGTGGCTGCGGGATACAGCGCGGTCGGGTCGCTGGTGGTGACCGCGCCCCTGTTGGCACCCGGATACCTGCTGTTGCGCGACGCGGTGAGCACGCCGCGCAGTTATCCGACCGACTCGGCGCTCGGTCTCGGCGACGCGGCGCCCCGGGCGGTGCCGCAGGATGCGCTGCTGGCCGTGCTGTCGGCATTCATCGACGGCGGGCTCCTGGTCAAAGCGATTCTCGTGGTCGCGCTGTGGGCCGCGGCATATGGGGCAGCGGCACTCGCGCGCGAACTGCTGCGCGCGTCGCTCGGCCCGCAATTGGTCGCCGCGACGGTCGCGTTGTGGAACCCGTACGTGGCCGAGCGCCTGTTACAAGGGCACTGGAGCCTGCTTGCCGGATACGCCGCGCTGCCCTGGACAGCGCTGGCCGGGTACCACCTCCGATCCGCGTCTACCGCGAAACGCCGCAACAGGATTCTGTCGAACGCACCGGCACAGCCCGGCTCGATCGCACCCCAGAGCACACCCGGCTCAGCCGGTCACCCCGGCGAAGCCGCGTCAGCCGAATACTCCGGCAGCCCCGCTTCCGCCGATACGGTGGGTAGCGGCTGGTGGCTGCCCGTTGTCACGGCGGCACGGCACGCAAGCGTCGGAACGATATCCGCCTGGGCGGCGCTGGCCGGATCACTCGCGGCCGCCGGGCTCACCCCGACCGGTGCTCTGTTGGCCGGCGCGACCGCCTTCGCGCTGGTCCACCGACGCCAACTTCCCGCGGCGCTCGTCCTCTGGCTCGCCGCATCCGCGCCGTGGCTGGTCGCGACCGCGCTGTCGGGTGCGGGCGCCGAGCCGTCCGATCCCGCGGGCATCGCGGCCTTCGCCGCACGGGGCGAACCAGGCCTCGGCACGCTCGGCAGCTCGGCCGGCCTCGGCGGGATCTGGAACGCCGAGGCGGTACCGGATTCGCGCACCACACCGCTGGCCGCCATCGGCACCCTGGTGCTGCTGGTGATCGTCGCGCTGGGCTTGCGCGCCGTCGCCACCGGCGGCGCCGACCCCGACAACCGGCACGTCCGCCGCGCATTGCTGCTGCTCGCGGCGGTCGCGGTCCTGTTTCCCGCCCTCGGTGCGACGGCGTGGGGCATGAGCGCGCTGGAGTGGCTGGTCGCCCACGTGCCCGGTGCGGGCCTACTGCGGGACACCCAGAAATACGTGGCCCTGGCCATGCCCGCCTACGCCCTGTGCGCGGCGGCGGGATGCGCCGTCGCGGCCCGGTGTCTTTCGAACGCACCCCGGAGGGAGTCGGCGGACCGGCCCGCGGGGGCGCTGCCTGCCGTGACGTCCACGGTCGCGGTGGTCTTCGTCGCGCTTCTGGCGTTGCCGTTGTACGACCTCGCCTGGGGCGCGGGCGGAGCGGTCCGCCCGGTGCGCTATCCCGCCGGTTGGCAGCAGGTCGCCGACCGGATCGACGGTCCCGGCGACGTCGCGGTGCTGCCGGGCGGGATGTTCCGCAAGTTCCGCTACAGCGGCACCGCACCCGTGCTGGACCCGGCGCCGCGCATGCTGCCCAACGACGTGCTGCAAACCGGCGAGCTACCGGTGCGGGGGCGTACGGTGTCCGGCGAAGGGACCCGCGCAAGAGAAGTGGAAACGCTGCTGCTCCGCGGCGGCTCGGCCGCGGAACTGGCCCGCCTCGGAGTGGGTTGGGTCCTCGTCGAACGAACCACCCCCGGACCGCATGGCGAATCGGCCGTGACCCTGGCCCGCGTCGAGCAGGTCTACGAGGACGCCGACCTCGCGCTGTATCGCGTGCCCGGTGTCGTCGAGCGCGGTCGATCGACGACCGCACATCGTTGCGTCGCCGCCGCGGCCCACGTGCTCTGGGGCGCGATGCTCGTCGCAGGCCCACTCGCCGCCCTCGGCGCCCGCGCGCGATTCCGGAGCAGAACGCGGAACTGAGGACGCTGCTCGACTGCGTACAGGTCCGGGCGACCGATCGCCGACTTCGGACGAAGTGTCGTTCAGTCGGCCGTCCGGGGCGCGAGCAACCCGCTCGTGTGCTCGCCTCGGGCAGCCGCGGCCAGCACTTCGTAGACTCCGTTCCCGGTCTGCTCCCAGGAGAACTCGCGAGCGCGGGCGCGGGCCTTCTCACCCATGACCGTGCGCGCACCGGGATCGTCCAGCAGATCGCCGACGGCGTCGGCCAACTGGGCGACGTCGTCGACCAGGATTCCGGTGGCGCCGTCGACGATGGAGTCGGTGAGTCCGCGCGAACTCCGGTAGCCGACCGTCGGCACGCCGTGCTGGGCGGCCTCGATCACCGCGAGCCCCCACCCTTCTTTGCGAGAAGGCAGCACGTGCACCCAGGCGCGAGCGAGAAGTTCGTGCTTGCGGCGCTCGTCCACGTGCCCGTGGAAGGTGACGGCGTCGGCGATGCCGAGTTCGCGAGCGTTGTCCCGCAAGTTGTCCGCCCACCAACCGTCACCGATCACGTCCAGGCGCAGACCGGGAACGCGGTCGCGCAGCCGGGCCACGGCTGCGAGCGCGTCCTCGATCTGCTTGTGCGGCACCAGCCGGGAGAGCACCACGACAGTGGGTGCGGGAGAACGGGTTTCCGCGGCACCGGTCGGCGCGTCGGCTGGAACAGGTTCGGCTCCGTTGCGGACCACCGCGATTCGCGAACGGTCCACCCCGAGCGTGGCCAATTCTTCCGCCGACGGGAGCGAAACGGTCAGATATTGGTTGCGCCGGTGCACGCGCGGAGACAGCCGCGACTCGATCCACCAACCGATGCGGCCGACCAGCCGACCAGCCACCGGCCACTGCTCACGGTGGCCGTGATGCACCAGCACCACCGACGGCGCCGCGGTGACGGCGGTGGCGAAGAACGGGATGCCGTTCTGAGTGTCGATCACCGCGTCCGGCCGCAGGCCACGCAAGGGGCCGAGACCGATCCGGCCGAGCAGGAGCGCGGCGAGCGCTCGCGGATACACCGTGTAGCGTCCGCCCGCCCGGCTGATATCGATGCCGTCGACGCGTTCCCGCCGCGGCGCGCCGGGGTAGCGGGCCGTGCGCAGGGTGACCTCGACCCCGCGGGCCGCGAGCTGCGCGCCGACCTGCTCGAGGTACCGCTCGCTGCCGCCGCCCTGCGGGTGCCCGGTGTCACGCCAGCAGAGCAGGAGGACTTCGCGCACGGTGGAGCTTCTCTCGGTCGGTAGGTGGTGGGAACGTCGGATATCGCGCTACACCCTAACCCGAGCACCCGCCCGAGATGCCGAGCATCGGGGTTGTGCGAGACTCGGCGCCGTGCTCAAAGCCGAAACGACGCCGACGCGCAGCAGCTCGCCCCGGTTCGCCCGCCGGGCGACCCTGCGCCGGTCGCTGCGACTGCTCGGTAGTTTCCGGTTCGAGCAGACCGATCCGGCCCTGTTCTACGGGGGTCTGGCCGCCGACACCACGGCAATGATCGCCGACTTCTACACCGACCTCACCGGCAGATCGCTGGACAGTGCGACGATCCTCGACGTGGGTGGGGGGCCGGGCTACTTCGCGGACGAATTCGCCCGCGCGGGGGCGCGCTACATCCCGGTGGAACCCGACCCGACGGAGATGCACGCCGCAGGACTCTCGGTGGCGGGCGCGGTCCGCGGATCCGGGATGGCGCTGCCGTTCCGGGACGGCGCCGTCGACATCTGTTTCTCGTCGAACGTCGCCGAACACGTCTCGAAGCCGTGGGTGATGGCCGATGAGATGGTGCGGGTGACCAGGCCGGGCGGGTTGATCGTGCTCTCCTACACGGTGTGGCACGGCCCGTTCGGCGGGCACGAGACCGGGCCCTGGCATTACCTGGGTGGTGAGTACGCCGCGCGCCGGTACCGGCGCAAGCACGGTCGCGAACCCAAGAACAGGTTCGGCACCTCACTGTTCGCGGTGCGGGCCGCGGACGGATTGCGCTGGGCGGCAGACACTCCGGCGGAGGTGCATACCGTCTTCCCGCGTTACCATCCCCGCTGGGCGTGGTGGTTGGTCCGGGTGCCGATGGTGCGGGAGTTACTTGTGAGCAATCTGGTCGTGGTGGCAACCAAAAGGTAGCCGAGCTAAGCCTCCAGCCACCCGCGACGCCAATGCCGCTTGCCGCACGGCGCGTGCACGGGCTCGCTCCACGGCGATTCCCGCATGGCCAATCCGACGGTCTCCAGCGTGGTGAGGCCGACCAGGTCGGCCAGCATCCCGACGGCGGCGACCGCCTCCGCGGCCTGCATAGCCGCGGTCGCCTGCTCGATCGTCAGAGTGCGGCCGGGTAGGAAGGAGACCACCCACCCGCCGTGGCCGACGCACTTAGCCTGATGCTCGGTTTGATCGCTGGTCATCAGCGACCGGCCGATCACTTGCACCGCCATGACTCGGACTCCCCAGTTCGCGGTAACGGTTGGGTAATGGAGCGAGCTGATATGTCGCTACAGCATCCCCCGTCCAGCAACAGAACGCAATAGTGCGTTCGGCGAAAAGCGAACCGAGAGGTCGGGATTCACACTGGCCAGAGCGCTGCCGCCGCGCAAAACTGGAACAGGTTACAGACAAGGGAGAGGCAAAACTGTAACGTGTTCTCATGCATTACGACAGCTTGTTCATCGGCGGCCGCTGGACCGCGCCAGCCACCGCCGAGCGCATCCAGGTCATCTCGCCGGCCACGGTCGAGCCGGTGGGCAGCGTCCCGGCGGTGAGCCGGGCCGACGTCGACGCCGCGGTCGCCGCGGCCAGGCACGCTTTCGACCACGGCCCGTGGCCGGCCACACCGCCGAAGGAGCGCGCCGAGGTGCTCACCCGCGCGGCCCGGCTGATCGAGCAGCGCTCCGCGGACCTGCTCGCCGCGCTGACCGCCGAGGTCGGCGTGCCGCAGATGATGGCGATGACACTGAACCAGATCCCCGCGGTCGCCGCACTGGACGCCTACGCGGCCCTGGCCGAGTCCTTCCCCTGGCGGGAGACCCGCGTCGGCGGGTTCGGCACTACACGGGTCACCCGCGAGCCGCGCGGCGTCGTCGCGGCGGTCACCGCGTGGAACGTCCCGCTGTTTCTCGCGGTCAACAAGCTCGCCCCGGCCCTGCTGGCCGGTTGCACCGTAGTCCTGAAGCCCGCTCCGCTGACGCCGATCACGGCCAATATGGTCGCCGACATCTTCACCGAGGCCGGGTTGCCCGAAGGCGTGCTGTCGGTGCTGCCCGCCGAGCCCGACGCGGCCGAGTACCTCGTCTCGCACCCCGGCGTGGACAAGGTGACCTTCACCGGAAGCACCGCGGTCGGCCGGAAGATCGGGGCCATCGCCACCGGTCAGCTCAAGAGCGTGTCGCTCGAACTCGGCGGCAAGTCGGCGGCGATCCTGTTGCCCGATATGGACCTCGCGGCCAACATCCCGGTGCTCGCGTTCTCCGGCCTGATGAACAGTGGTCAGGGCTGTGTCGCGCAGACCCGCATCCTCGCCCCGCGCAGCCGGTACGACGAGATACTCGACGCGCTGGTCGAACACGTGAAGACGATGAAGGTCGGCGACCCGAACGACCCGAGCGTGCTGCTCGGCCCGCTGATCTCCGAGCGTCAGCGCGACCGAGTGGAGGGCTACATCGCCGAGGGCAAGGCCGAGGGCGCGCGACTCGTGCTCGGCGGCGGCCGCCCGGAGGGTCTGGACCGGGGATGGTTCGTCGAGCCGACGATCTTCGCCGACGTGGACAACAAGTCGACCATCGCCCAGGAAGAGATCTTCGGGCCCGTGCTGTCGGTCATTCCGTACGAGACCGAGGACGAGGCCGTTGCCCTCGCCAACGACTCGGTCTACGGCCTCGCGGGCTCGGTGTGGACGACCGACATCGAACACGGAGCCGAGATCGCGGCGCGGGTGCGCACCGGCACCTACGCGATCAATTGGTATGCCTTCGACCCGACTTCACCGTTCGGCGGCTACAAGGCCTCCGGACTCGGACGCGAGAACGGCCCGGAGGGTCTCGATGCGTTCTGCGAGCAGAAGTCGCTGCTCATGCCGCTCGGCTGGACCGGGTGATCAGTCGGGTGGCATGACCACCCGCAGCAGCGGCGCACGGTGGCCGTAACGCCCTGGTGGCGTGTCGACGATTTCGACGCGCCACCCGGGCGGCAGCACCGCCAGTAGCCGCCCCGCGGCCCGGCGTAACGGGGTGCTCGCGGTCGCCGACTCGAATTCGGCGACCATGGGGGCGAGGGATCTCGCCGTCTCCAGATCGGCCATGTTCCAACCACCTCTCGCGTCGATCTCGCCGTACGCCGCGGGCATCGCGGGTCCGATGTCGGTAGGGAAGTAGTTCAGTCGATCAGTTAACCGTTGGTAATCCGACTGTGTGAAGGGAAAGGTAGAACACGCCAAGCATAAGTCACGAGTACACGAAATCTCTCAACAAGATCATTACCCGGTTCTGCGTGCGGTTAAACCCATCGAGCCGTGGAAAATTCGCGGATTTCCGTTCGGCACCCGCACGCCCCCGCTGCGGCCATCTGACGGCACCGCACGCAGGGCCGTCGAATAACCTGCTCCGCAGTATGTTTCGCCGGGAAGCACCGATCCCCCGGCACGCTCACCCGCCCACCGACCGACGGTACGCGGCGGGTGTGGCGCCGGTCGCCGCTCGCAGGTGCACACGCAGCGCGGTGACGCTGCCGAAACCCGCTCTGGCCGCAACGACTTCCACTGGCAAACATGTAGTTTCCAGAAGTTCGCGGGCACGCGCGGTGCGCTGGGCGTCCAGCCATCGCCGCGGCGTGGTCCCCACTTCCGCCTTGAAGCGACGGATGAATGTGCGCTCGCTCATCAACGCGTGCGCGGCCAACGCCGAAACGTCCACCGCCGCAGCCGGTTCGGCGACGGCCCAGGCCAGAGTGGCGGCGAGACCGCCGCCGGCGGCCGCCGCGCCCGGCCGATCCGGAACGTACTGCGCCTGCCCGCCCTCCCGATGCGGCGCGGTGACGTTCCACCTGGCCAGCTCCGCCGCCGCATGCGCGCCCAGCTCCCGGCGGACGATATGCAGGCACAGGTCGAAGCCCGCCGACAGCCCGGCCGAGGTCAGCACGTCACCGTCATCGACATACAGCGCCGTCGGATCCAGTTTCACCGCCGGATACAGCTCGGCGAACTCGCCGCAGTAGGCCCAGTGCGTGGTCGCCGGTCGTCCGTCCAACAGTCCGGCCTCGGCCAAGATGAACGCGCCGACGCAGATACTCACCATGGTGGCGCCGCGCGCCGCCGCGCGCCGCACGGCGATCAGCGCTTCCCGCGGGGTAGGAAGCGTCGGAATCCCGATCCCCGGCACGACGACTACATCCGCTTCCTCCAGCGCTTCCAGCCCGTGCTCCACCCGCAACTCGAAGCCATTGGGCGTCCACACCGGCCCCGGCCGCACTCCGCAGGTCCGCATCTCGAACCCGGAAGACGCGCCGGTCTTCCCCGGGCCGTGCCGAAACGCTTGAACGGCACAGGCCAGGTCGAAGGCCATGACCCCATCCAGCGCGAGGGCCACCACTTGCTTCATCTTCCCCAGTTTGGCACGAATCCGAGTAACCCTGGCATTTGCGCCACTCGTCGCGGCTCCCGTCGCACACTTGACTGCAAGTGCACACCAGTTCCGAGGAGAAGGAGGACGAAGTGGCCGGACCGACGGGCCTCGATTGGGCATGGGCCACCCGCACCGGCGGCGCGCTGTCGAAGGAGCAACGCCGCGGACTGGCCGTCGCGACCGCCCGGACGCTGCCCGCTATGGTGCCCAACCGGGTCCGGCTCGCGCTGGGGCGGCGGGGACGCGGGAAACTGGAGTTCGCCGGGCTGCGGCTGCCCGATTCCACCCTCGCCGTCGCGGCGGAGACCGAGGCGCGCGAAGTGCTTTCTCCGCATGTGTTGAACCATTCGCTGCGGACCTACTACTTCGGGCGGGTCCTGGCCGACCTCGACGGCGCCGCCTATGACGACGAACTCGTCTACGTCTCCTGCCTGCTACACGATCTACAGCTCGAACATCCCACGCCCGGAAGGTGTTTCGCGGTGGTCGGCGGGGAACGGGCTGTCGCCCTCGCCCTCGGGGCCGGCGTCTCGCCACAACGAGCCGACGCGATCGGCGCGGCCATCAGCGCTCACCTCACGCCCGGTGTCGCCGACGATCTCAGCGATCCCGGCGGCTTCGTCTCCGCAGGGGCGTCGGTGGACGTGCTCGGAACACGGCTGGCCGAACTGAACCAGGATTGGGTCACCGAATTGCTACGACGTCATCCGCGGCTGGAGTTCGAGCGGCATGTGCTCGCGGCCTTCCGAGCGGAAGCGAAGGCGATGCCGAAGGGCCGGATCCATTGGCTCAACCGCGCGGGCTTCCTGGCCATGATCCGGATGTCACCGTTTGCCGAATAACGCCGTGGCTGCGTGCGATTGCCCCGCAGTGCGCGCAAAACGTCTGGCGCACAGAACAAATCGCCCGCACCATCGGTCAGATGGTGCGGGCGAGGTGCTACTTTGGGTGGAGTGTCAGCCCAGACGCTCCTTGAGCGCCTCGAACTCGTCGCGCACGCCGGAAGGCAGCCTGTCGCCGACGAACTCGAACCACTCTTCGATCAGCGGGATCTCCTTGCGCCATTCCTCGGCGTTCACCGCGAGCGCCTCGTCGACGTCGTTGGCATCGACGTCCAGCCCGTCCAGGTCGAGCTGGGTGGCGGTCGGCACGTTACCGATCGCGGTCGCCTCCGCCTCGGCGGAACCTTCGATACGGCCGACGATCCACTCCAGCACGCGGGAGTTCTCGCCGAAGCCGGGCCACAGGAAGCGGCCGTCGTCGCCGCGACGGAACCAGTTGACGTAGAAGATCTTCGGCAGCTTGGCGGCATCGGCGTTCTTGCCGAGATTGATCCAGTGGCCGAGGTAGTCGCCGACGTGGTAGCCCAGGAACGGCAGCATGGCCATCGGGTCGCGGCGGACGGTGCCCACCTTGCCCTCGGCGGCCGCGGTCTGCTCGGAGGACAGCGTCGCGCCCATGAACACGCCGTGCTGCCAGTCGAAGGACTCGGTGACCAGCGGGACGGTGGTCTTGCGGCGGCCACCGAACAGGATCGCGGAGATCGGCACGCCCTGGGGGTCGTCCCACTCGGGCGCCAGGATCGGGCACTGCGCCATCGGCGTGCAGTAGCGGGAGTTCGGGTGGGCGGCCAGCGTCTCGGTCTCCCGCAGGTACCAGTCGTTGCCCTTCCAGTCGGTCAGGTGATCGGGCTCGCCTTCCAGGCCCTCCCACCACACGTCGCCGTTGTCGGTCAGCGCGACGTTGGTGTAAACCGTGTTGCCCGCCTCCATGGTGGCCATGGCGTTCGGGTTCGAGCTGCGGTTGGTGCCCGGCGCGACGCCGAAGAAGCCGAACTCGGGGTTCACCGCGTAGAGGCGGCCGTCCTTGCCGAAGCGCATCCAGGCGATGTCGTCGCCCAGGGTCTCCGCACGCCAGCCCGGCACGGTCGGCTGGATCATCGCCAGGTTGGTCTTGCCGCAGGCGCTCGGGAACGCGGCGGCGATGTAGTACGCCTTGTTCTCCGGGGAGATCAGCTTGAGGATCAGCATGTGCTCGGCCAGCCAGCCCTCGTCGTGAGCCATCGCCGAGGCGATCCGCAGCGAGTAGCACTTCTTGCCGAGCAGCGCGTTACCGCCGTAGCCGGAGCCGTAACTCCAGATCTCCCGGTCCTCCGGGAAGTGGGTGATGTACTTGGTGTCGTTGCACGGCCACGGCACGTCGGCCTGGCCTTCGGCCAGCGGCGCGCCCACGGAGTGCAGCGCCTTCACGAACGGACGGTCGGCGCCCAGCTTCTCCAGGGCGGCGGCGCCCATGCGGGTCATCACGCGCATCGACACCACGACATACTCGGAGTCGGTGATCTCGACGCCGAGCTTCGGGTCGTCCGCGCCAAGCGGACCCATGCAGAACGGCACCACGTACATGGTGCGGCCCTTCATCGAGCCGCGGTACAGCTCGGTCATCGTGGCGCGCATCTCGGCAGGGTCGACCCAGTTGTTGGTCGGGCCCGCGTCGGCTTCGGACTTCGAACAGATGAACGTGCGGGATTCCACCCGGGCCACGTCGGAGGGGTCGGAGAGCGCCAGGAAGGAGTTCGGCTTCTTCTTCTCGTCCAGCCGCTTGAACGTCCCCGCTGCCACGAGCTGCTCGGTCAGCCGCTCCCATTCTTCGTCGGAGCCGTCCGCCCAGACCACACGATCGGGTTGGGTGAGTTCGGCGACTTCTTGTACCCAGGCGAGTAGTTCGCTGTGCTCGGTCGGCGCCTTGCCGTCGGATCCACGAAGACCAGGAATGGTCGCTGACGTCATGAAAACTCTCCTGAGATGGGCGACTACTCGCTGCTTCGCCGCCTGGCCCTAGGCCCATGACCAGCGCGAATGCACCGAGCGCCACCGTTGGCGGGAAGGCGCCCGCTCCGACCGGTCGAACGCGCACCCAGGAGGGCGGCAGATCAGGACTTAGCGGACGCCCAAGTTCCTGAATAGAGGTTAACGCGATGTGACGGCCGGTACGGTATCGGGTTCCTCACTGTGTACCCAATCGGTCATTCGTTTCAACAGGTGAGATCCAGCGATCGAGGATCCGGACATCACGCTCGCATGCGGCGAGCTGTCCCGGCTGCTCGGCCGCCATCCGGCGCAATTCGGTCTCCAACCGGGCCACCCGGCGATCGGTCTCGATCATTCGCGCGGTGCTTGCTCGGACCACGTGATCTGCCAAAACGGCTTCCGCTTCCACGAGCGCGGTCGCCACACGTTGCTCGAGCTGTGCTTTTACGTTGACCAAAGCGTCACCGATCCATTGCCGGATATGCGCTCGATCGGCCAGCTGCCGACGGGCACGGACCACCCATGCCGCCGCGCCGCCGCCGAGCAGCAACGTGACCGGCACACTTGCCACGTCCAACGCCGGTACCAGTGAGAACGGAGCAACCAGCAAGCGACCCAGACCGACACCCGCCGACGCGCCGAGCGCGATCATAAGGTGATCTTCGACACCTTTATGGCGGGGCTCGGGATCCGGGCCCACCCGAGGGGCCGGGTCACGCCTGCGCGTCGGCGCGCCGGCCGTGCTCTCGATCCGGGCGCTCAGTTCGGCCAAGCGCAGGTCGGTGACATGGTCGACAGCGCCGGTCAGCTCGGTGACGGCTTGCTGCAGCTGCGCGGGGTAATCGGCGAGATCCACAGGACGCAGTCGATCCAGTTCCGCGCGCACCGCGGTGTGCAGCGCCCGGATGCTCGCGCCGATCTCGGTCATCAGATCCACCCGGGCCAAGTGCAGCTGCCCACGCAGGGTGGACATCGCGGTGGCGCGGCCGCCGTCACGACCGGCCAGCAGGACCGCACGTTCTTCGCGCAGCCGCGCCGGTTCGGCGCCGGAGCGCAGCGTCGCCACCTGCTCGGCCACCCGCTGACGCGTATCGGCCAAGACCCGTGCGGTGACCGCGCCCCGCCGGTCACCGCCCGCGGCGGCCGCCGCGGTGAGCTGCGCGTGCAACGCGCCCAGACCGGAGCGATCGAGCAGTCCGGCGTCACCCGCGGTGCGCGCGGCGGCCGCGAGCCGGGCGGAGACCGGCACGATATCCAGGTCGGCGGCGCCCTGCGCGGCGAGCAATGCGAGGTTCCGCTCCCGCACCGCGCGCCAGTCCTGGTAAGCGTGAATGCCGTACATGGCGAGCAGCGGACGGGTGCCGTCCGCGCGCAGCCGGGCGATCACCGCCAGCATTTCCGCGCCGATGATGGTGCCCGCGTCGAACAGGATCAACGCCACCGCGGGCGGGGCGGCTCCGGCGGGCGAAGTGGTCTCCACCCCCGCGCTCGCGTCGGCGCGCGGCTCGGACAGCGTGACGCGAGGTTCGAACCGGGCGAGTTCGGTCCGCAACAACGCCGTGTTGACGTCGGCCGGACCGATCACCATGACCGCACCCGCGGCACCGGACCCGTCTATCGCGCGCAGCAGCGCCATACCCTGCGGATTCCATCGCTCCACCACGGCCGCCAGCTCGGGCGTGAGCGCGCGGACGGGGTGCTCGGCGTCGCCGTCGGCAGGCAGGACGACCTCGCCCCGGCCCGTCGCACCAGCGCGGACGATCGGCGCGGCGATCGGTTCTCGATCTGCCCCGGCGGGAGACGCAGTATTCGCCTCCGACGACGTACGCACCGGCTCCGGGGGCTCAGAGACCGGCACTGCTCATCCGTTCCCATAGTCGGACGTAGCCGTTGTGCACGCGCAATGCGGCGCGACGGGCGGCCGGGGGCATATCGCTGGTGACGACGGCGCGCCAGCGGCTCGCGCGGGCCAGCGCATCGTCGGCGTCGGCGGGCGCGGGCGCGGCATACCCGGCGGCGAGGTGCGCCACGTCGGGCCCGGCGAGGCCGGCGCAGAGCCCGAGCCAGAGGGCGTCGTCGCTGTAGAGATAGGTCTCCAGCAAGTCGCGCGCGCGGCCGCCTTCCTCAGGGACCGCACGAGCGGCGAGGCGGGCCAGCTCGTCGAGCATTTCGCCGCCGCGCAACGCGGACACCTGCTCGTAGCGGCGATGCAACAGCTGGTGCAGCGGGTCGATGCCACTGGCCGCGTGCAGGATCTGCAACAGCTCCTGCGGCGAAAGATCCGGATCGTGACGCAGGGCGGTGCACGCGCATGCCACGCCGTACAGGTCCCACCGCCGCAGCAACTGCTCGCGGTCGGCGGCGTCCGGCCCCGGCGCGACGAACAGGTCCGGCGCGAGGGTCAGGGCGGGATCGGCTTCGGTGGCGAGCTTGCGCAGCAGGTCGACATCGGCCTCGGTCAACGCGCCCGCCCGGGTGCGCGTCGCCAAGGACGCGACCACCGCAACCACCGGGATCCGCAATTCTCTGCCGTACTGCTGGGCCGCGGACACCGCATCGCCCCAGCGGGAGCCGATCGCGTCGGCTTTGTTCAGCACCGCGATCGTGCGCTGCGGTGGCAGCGCGGCCAGCACCCTGCGATCCGCGGGCGACGGCGCGGCCGACAAGACGTAGACGACGATGTCGGCGTCGAGTTCCGGATCGGGCGCGCCCGGCCGGTCCACCGGATCGGTCTCCACCGCCGACATGAGCGCGAGCGCGTGCAGCACCGTGGTTCGCCCGGCGTGCGCGCGCCCGGCGACCTGGATCCGCGGCGGTTTGCGCCAAGCGCTGACAGCGGCTGCCGCGGCGTATCCGATCTGCGGATCGCGCCCGGTGCCGAAGCGCAGTTCGGCGAGCAGCTTGTCGAGTTGATCGTTCGCGGACGTGGGAACACCGCGCTCCCGCAGCGGCCCATCGGAATCAGTGGCTGTCGACATGCTGCACACCCCCTTTACGGTGCGCAATTCTGTCAGAAGTCCGGTCGTCGGACAGGCTCGACCGCTCAGCTGCCACTGAAGTACTTGTTCGCCGTCCGCACCGCCCAGTTCGGCGCGTATTTCGCCACTGTCGCCAGCACTTTCGCCTGCGCGCCGATCTCGTAGTGCACCTTCGGCAGCCGGGCGCGCTTGCGGGTGGCCGCCCAGATCCCCGCGGCGACGTCGTCGGCGGTCAGCCGCACACCCAGCGACTTGGTCGTCCCGGTGGTCATACCGTCCACCATGGCCGTGGCCACGAACATCGGCCAGATCGCGAGCACCCGGATGTCGTGGCGCTCCCATTCGAGGTCCAGCGCCTCGGTGAAACTCTTGACCGCCGCCTTGCTGGCACCGTAGCTCGCGAGTTCGGCCTGGCCGTAGATCGCCGACGCCGAGCAGAGGTTGACCACCTGGGCGCCCGGGGTGTCGCGAAGATAGCGGAACGCGCTGTGCGTTCCCGTCAGCACGCCGACCAGGTTGACCTCGACGATCGCCCGATGGGCGGCGAGTTCGATCGCCTCGAACGACCCGGCGCGCAGGATGCCCGCGTTGTTGACCAGGAGGTCCAGTCGTCCGGTCGCCGCGTGGAACTCCGCGAGCCGCTCCGCCCATTGCGTGGCGTTCGTCACATCCAGGACGCCGGTGTGCACCGTGCCACCCGTGGCTGTGATATCACCGGAAAGCCTGCTCAGCCCGACTTCATCGATGTCGTAAGCCCCGACCTGGTATCCCTGCGCAGCGAAAAGCAAGGCCGTGGCCCGCCCGATACCGGCCGCCGCGCCGCTGATGAATATTGTCGGTCTGCTCATGCCGGGGAGTCTAGTGCCGGGAACGCCGTGTACTCCGGGGTTCCCAGACGCCCGCCGGTCACTTACCCTGCTGAAGTGGTCGGCACCATAACCGGTGCGCAGCTTGAACTTTCGTATGCGGCAACCGACCTCGACGATGAGGAGGTTGCGATGACCGCGAATGTCATCGGCGCTGTCGACCCGGAGCCCGCCGGCCCTGCGGACCGCAAGCCCTTGCTGCCCAGCGCGGACCCGTTCCATCGACCGCCGAAGGGGTTCGCGGCCAAGGCGCCCGGCACCATCCTGCGCAGCAGGAAGATCGACGTGGCACTGTTCGGAATTGTCCCGCAACAGGTCTCGGCCTGGCAGCTACTGTACCGCAGCTGTGATCTGCACGGGGCACCGGAAGCGGCGATCACCACGGTTCTGCTGCCGCTCGACGCGGAACCGGACGAGGATCGCCCGCTGCTGGCCTTCCAGACCGCGATGGACGCCGTCACCGAGAAGTGCTCGCCCTCCTACGCCCTGCGCTACGGCGCACGGGCGCTCGGGTCGGTCACCCAGTTCGAATGGCTCCTGGTCGCGAACGCGCTGCGGCGCGGCTGGGCGGTGAGCATCGCCGACCACGAGGGCCCGCACGGGAACTTCGGCGCCCCTCGGGAGCCCGGCTACCGGGCGCTCGACGGTATCCGCGCCGCCCTGCGCTTCGGCCCGCTCGGCCTCGGCCCGCGCACTCGCGTCGCGGTATGGGGCTACTCCGGCGGCGGCATGGCCAGCTCCTGGACGGTCGAGATGGCGCCGACCTACGCTCCGGAACTCGACATCGTCGGCGCGGTGCTCGGCGCCCCGGTCGGCGACCCGCGCCAGGTCTTCGACCGGCTCAACGGCACCTCTTACGCGGGTCTGCCCGCCATCGTCATCGCCGCCCTGCGCAGGCTGTATCCGGCGTTGAGTTCGCTGATCGACGACGAACTGAGCCCGGAGGGTCACCGGTTCGTCGTCCGCGCGGAGAACGCGACACCGTTCGGCGCGATCCTCGGACTCGCCAACAAGAAGGTGGACGACTTCCTCGGGGGCCGCCCGCTCGCCGAGGTACTCGACACCCCGCAACTGCGGGCGATGTTCGACGATCTGCGGCTCGGCAACACCACGCCCGCCTGCCCACTGCTGGTGGTGCAACCCATCCACGATCAGATCATCCACATCGACGGTATCGACGGTCAGGTGGCGCGCTACCGCCGCGGCGGCGCCGCGGTGACCTACGTCCGCGACCGGCTCAGCGAGCACTTCTCGCTGCTGCCGCTGTCCACGCCGATCAGCCTGGACTGGCTGGCCGACCGGTTGGCCGGGCAACCGGTGAGCGACGTGGGCGATACCACCGTCTGGTCGGTCGCGGCCTCGCCCTCGGGCGTGCGTGGCCTGCTGGAAATGGCGGTGACCGCGGCCAAGGTCGCGCTGGGCAGGCCGCTGCGCCAGCAGCAGCCGACCGCGGCCAGAATCGCGCCCGCACGCGCGGCCTGACCTCCTGCTCAGCGGTCCGCGCACAACCGCTTACCGCACCGATCGCAGGATGCTGGACAATGGACGCCGTGAACGACGCCGCGAACCATACTGCCGAGTCAGTTCCGGGCCCGCCGTCCACAGCTTCGGCTCCGGCCGAGGGCGGGCCCGGACACAAAACCGGCTCCCGCCTGTACCCACGAGTCACCAGCTTCCGGTCGCGCAGGGGCGCGCTGACCGCGACCCAGCAGCAATCCTGGGACCGGATGTGGCCCTCGATCGGCCGCGAGGTCGCCGACGAGCCACTGGACGCGACCGCCTGGTTCGGCCGCGACGCACCGCTGGTCATCGAGATCGGCTGCGGCACGGGCACCGCGACGGCGGCCATGGCACAGGCCGAACCGCACCTGAACCTGATCGGCATCGAGGTCTACCAGCCCGGTCTCGCGCAGCTGGTTCAGCGCATCGAGCGCGAAGGGATCGACAACATCCGCCTGCTGCGCGGAGACGCGGTCGACGTGCTGGAGAACATGATTGCCGCGGAGTCGCTGACGGGCGTACGGGTGTTCTTCCCCGACCCGTGGCCGAAGGCGCGCCACCACAAGCGGCGGCTGCTGCAGCCCGCGACGGTCGCGTTGATCGCCAGCCGCCTGAAGCCGGGCGGTGTGCTGCACGTCGCCACCGACCATGCGGACTACGCCGAGCACATTCACGCGGTCGGTATGGCAGAGCCCCTGCTCAGGGGCCTGAACGAAGCCACGGGCGGGAACAGCGAGGAGCATCGCGCCACCGCGCCGATCGGTTTCGAGCGTCCCGTCACGAAATTCGAAGGCAAGGCGCATCGCGCCGGTAGCGCCATCACCGAGCTCATATGGGGGAAGATCGACCGATGAGCGTCAGTGAAATGGCCCACGAAGTGGTCGATGTTGCCGGGGAGGTGCACGGGGGCGGAGCGGAAGGTTTGGGCGGCTCGGCGCCGGACGTGCGCCGCGTCCTGTTGGTGTGGGACGCCCCGAATCTCGACATGGGTCTCGGCGCCATTCTGGGCGGTCGTCCCACCGCCGCCTACCGTCCGCGGTTCGACGCGCTCGGCCGCTGGCTGCTGGCCAGGACCGCCGAATTGTCGGTGGGCGCGGTGCATCGCGTGGAACCCGAGGCCACCGTCTTCACCAACATCGCGCCGGGCACCGCCGACGTCGTACGGCCCTGGGTGGAGGCACTGCGCAACGTCGGCTACGCGGTTTTCGCCAAGCCCAAGATCGATGAGGACTCCGATGTCGACGCCGACATGCTGGCGCACATCGCCCTACGCAGTCGCGGCGCCGGTCTGGCAGGCATCATGGTCGCCTCGGCCGACGGCCAGGCGTTCCGCGAACCGCTGGAGGAACTCGCCGCCAACGGAGTGCCGGTCCAGGTGCTCGGCTTCCGCGAGCACGCGAGTTGGGCCGTCACATCCGATACTCTCGAATTCATCGACCTCGAGGACATTCCGGGCGTGTTCCGTGAACCGCTGCCCCGGGTGAGTCTCGACTCGCTGCCCGACGAGGGTGCCTGGCTGCAGCCGTTCCGGCCGCTGTCGGCACTGCTCACCTCTCGCCCCGCCCAAGGAGTCGCTTAGTGTTCACACGCTGGGGCGATCTGGTATACCGGCTGCGTTTCGCCGTCATCGGCGTAATAGTGGCCGGTCTTCTGGCTCTCGGTGGCTACGGCCTCGGGTTGGAGGACCACCTCAGCTCCAGCGGGTGGGATGACCCGACCTCGGAGTCGGCGCGCGCGGCGCGGATCAAAGACGGGGCGTTCGAACGCGATCACAACTCCGACGTCATCGTGTTGTACACGGCGCCGGAGGGCAAGACCATCGATGACCCGGAATTCAGCGGCGCGATCGTCGCGAATCTCGCCGCCTTGCCCCGCGAGCACCCGGACGAGATCACCAAGATCAACGGGATCTACTGGCGCAACGACGCGAACATCCCGGTTCAGACCAGCGTTTTCGGGTCGAAGGACAAGAAGTACGCCTTCGCCTCCATCGCCATCAGGGGCGACAACGACACCGAGATGGTGCGCAACTACCGCAAGGTGAAGAACGTCTTCTTCATCCCTGACGTCGACGTCCAGGTGACAGGGTTGCAGGCCGTCGCGGGAACCCTGAACGACACCATGGCCGATGACCAGAAGCGCATGGAAATCCTTGCCATTCCGGCCGTGGCGCTCCTGCTCTTCTTCATCTTCGGCGGAATCGTCGCCGCCGCACTGCCGCTGGTCGTCGGTGGCCTCACCGTGGTCGGCGCCTGGGGGATCGTCCGCTTCATCACCGAGTTCACCGAGGTGAATTCGTTCGTCTCGCCGGTCGTCTCGATGATCGGCCTCGGTCTGGCCATCGACTACGGCTTGTTCATCGTGAGCCGATTCCGCGAGGAACTCGCCGAGGGTTACGGCACCAAGGCGGCCGTCCGCAGATCGGTGATGACTGCGGGCCGCACCGTGGTGTTCTCCGCGACGATGATCGTCGCCAGCCTCGGCGGCATGCTGCTGTTCCCGCAGGGCTTCCTGAAATCGGTCGCCTACGGCGCCATCGCGACGGTCACCCTGGCGGCGCTGACCTCGATCACCGTATTGCCCGCCATGCTGGCGGTGCTCGGTAAGCGCGTCGACATGCTGGGCCTCAAGCGGTTCCGCAAGACGAAGACCGCCGACGAAGTGGAGGGCGGCTTCTGGGGGCAGTCCACCCGCTGGGTGATGAAGCACCCGCTCAAGATCGCGATTCCACTGTGCATCGTTTTGCTGCTGCTGATCATTCCGGTCAAGAACCTGACTTTCGGCGGCATCAACGAGCGGTATCTGCCGCCGGACAATCCGACCCGCTTGGCGCAGAAAGAGTTCGACACGGTTTTCCCGTTGCGCAAATCGGATCCGATCGAACTGGTTTTCATGGTCGACGATCCGAGCCTCGCTCCCTCGGTGGGCAAGGTGGTGAAAGAGGCGAGCGAAGCGCCCGGGCTGGCGGGCGCATTCGCTTATCCGCCCAGCACGGCGCCCAAAGACAAGACCATTTTCACGACTTCCGTCCCGCTGACCAATTCGGAGGACGCCGATCCGACCATCGAGTACCTACGCTCGATGGAGTTACCCGAGGGTGTCACCATGCTCGTCGGTGGTCAGCCGACGATCCAGAAGGACAGCATCGACGCGCTGCTCGGCCGGATGCCCCTGATGATCGCGCTGGTCCTGTTCGTGACCACACTGCTGATGTTCCTGACCTTCGGCTCCCTGGTGCTGCCGATCAAGGCCGCGCTGATGAGCGCCCTCGGTCTCGGGTCCACGCTCGGCATCCTCACCTGGATCTTCATCGATGGCCACGGCGCGGGCCTGTTGAACTTCACTCCGCAGCCGATCATGTCGCCGGTGCTGGTGCTGATCATCGCGATCATCTACGGTCTGTCCACCGACTACGAAGTCTTCCTGATGTCGCGCATGGTAGAGGCGCGTGCCCAGGGCGCGAGCACCACCGAGGCCGTCCGGATCGGCACCGCGCAGACCGGCCGGATCATCACCGCCGCCGCGCTGATCCTGCTCGTCGTCACCGGCGCGTTCGCGTTCTCCGACCTGGTGATGATGCAGTACATCGCCTACGGCATGATCGCCGCGCTGTTCATCGACGCCACCGTGCTGCGCATGCTGCTCGTCCCGGCGACCATGAAGCTCCTCGGCGACGACTGCTGGTGGGCACCGGCCTGGATGAAGAAGGTGCAGGAGAAGGTCGGGCTCGGCGAGCCGATCCTCGACGACGAGCGAGTGGGCGGCGGCGATGTCGTCGACCTGGTCAAGACCACGCCGATCACCGACCCGGTGACCATGCAGATTCCCGCCGTCACCGACGCCAACAAGATGCCGCGCAGGCGTAAGCCGCGCACGGTCGCCGAGATCGAGGCCGAAGCGCCCACCAGGCGGCTGGACCGGGTTCCGCCGTCGCCCGCGCCGCAGGCGACGCCTGCCCCGCCACCGCTCGATCCCGCCCGGCAACGGCCGGAACCGCCACGAAATGCCACACCTCCGCAGGGTGAGCCGATTCGCCCGCGGCGCATCGCACAGCCGCCGAACGCCGCGCGCTCGATACCGGACCAAGCGGAGCAGCGGCCCCCGTCGCCGCCCGCGAACCCGCAAGGCTTCGCAGCGCCGCGACCGATTCCGCCCACGGGTCTGCCGCAGGACCAGAACGTGCCGCACGCCGGTGTGCCGTCGGTGGTCTTCCCCGAGCACAGCCCGCGCCCCGTCGTGTCCTCGGTCACGCCACCCGCTGCGCGCCCGACCCCCGCACCGGAACCCTTTCCGCTGTCCGGCATTTCGCAAGACCCGACCGTCGACCTCGCACAGCAGTCCGGCGCTCCCCGTGCGGCGCGGCACCTGCCGCCCGACGCTCCGGGCGCTCCGGAAGGCCCCGCTCACCGCGCACCCGAGCCCGAGCCCGAAGCGCCCGCGGAGCCGTACAACGGACCGGACACCACCAACCGCAGCAGTATCGAGAGCTGGATGGCGCAACTGCGCTCTTCCCGCCGCCCTATCGGCAGACCCGAGGAAGGCAGGCATCACGGCGGCGACGGCCGCACGGTGAGCGTGAACGAACTACTGCGCCGCCGCGACCGCGAGTGAGCGGGTAGGGGTCGCCGAGTCAGCGACCGCCGCGTCCGAGTGGGCCTCCCGGATGGCTCGGCTCGCCGACAATCGCCCGGTTGCGTGACGCGGGACCGGGCTGCGGTCGCGGGACCTGTCCGAGGTGTCCGGACCGTGGCAGACAGGGCATCGTTCCAGCCCCCTCATCGAATGACTCGAGGCATCAGTAGACACGACCTCAGCGAGACCTACGATGCGTCCAGCAATCCGAAAGCAATGTCGTCGAGCATCACTTCCTGGATAAAACCGCAGTACTGAGCTCATCTGCGCCGAATGAAGAAGTGGCCAACGGTTAACTAGAGCTGTCGCCAGCGCGATCTATTGCTGTGACCGACATCAAATTCTTCTTCTCTAGGGGCTTCACATGCTGATCTTCGGCTGGCAAACGCGCGTCCACACGCTCGCCATCATCACCTTGATCTGCGGCCACTGCGGCAATCCCGCCGCACACGCGCTGCGCAAAGTGGTGACCAAGTTCGAGTTCTTCTTCATTCCACTCTTCCCGATCAGCACCAAGCACTACCTGGAATGCACCTGGTGCGGCGCATCGTTTCCGGTCGCCAAACCGCAAATCCCCGAGCTGCTCGCCCGCGCGAACGCCGAGACCATGGGCCCGGCTCAGTACCCGCAGCCTGTCGCGGGTAGCCCCCATGCGCAGTGGACCCAGCAATCCGCCCCCAACACACCCCCGACCAACTGGCAGCGCTGACCCGAGCGCCGTACGGCCCCGCCGACGCCGGCTTCCACCGCCGCGCCCCCCGGGGCCTGCACGTCCTACGTCGGTTCCGCGACTTCCGCGATCTCGTCGGCCGGGAGCCGCACACCGGCGGTTGGCTCAGCGGACGGTCGTGTCCTCAGGGTCGCTGCCCGCTCCCGCGTCGGCGAAGGCGCGGGCGTAGCGGGTTCCGGCCAAGAGCAGCAGGATGCCGACGATGAGGAAAGCGGCGACGCGGACCAAACCGTCCAGGGTGGCCAGGTCGAAGAGGAACAGCTTGGCCAGTGCGGCCGCGGTGACCAGCAGTCCGGAGCCCAAGGCGAGTTTGGCTACGGCGGGCGCGGCGGCGAGCTTGCGCAATCCGAACAGGAGGGCGGCGGTCGCGGCGGCCATCCAGAGAATGGTCGCGGCGCTGTGGCCGACGAGGAACCCGTTCGGGGTGCCGGTCGCGACGCCGATGGAGACCGTCGTCGCGGTGACCGCGTAGAGGCCGGCGACGCTCGCGGCGATCCATTGCCACTCGTTGCCCGCGGCCGGGCCGTGCACCCGCCGCGCGCACCACAGCGCCACCGCGACCACGCTCAGGGCGAGAACCGCGCCGAGCACGGTCGCCACCCCGAGATCGGCCTCCGAGCGATGTTGCGAGGCAAGAATTTCCGGGCTCGCGATATTCAGCAACGCGAAGCCGCCGAGTACCGCGAACGCCGTGCCGAGCCACGCCGCCGGACGCGACCTCCGCTGACCCGCCACACCGAGGAACGCCGACGCCACCAAGAGCAGAGCCGTGGGCAGCGTCCGCGTCTCGGTCGTACCGACGCACACCTCCAGCAAGGCGATCGAGCCCGCGACGGCGGCCACGAGCGCGGTATGTGCGGGAATTCGCAATTGTTCGTTCAGTTTCGGCACCATGGTCACCGCCGCGACGAGCAGAAGCACCGCGGCGGCGATCGATGCCACCGACACCGTGACGAGCCGTTCTTCGAACATTCCCGGAGCCACCAGGATCGGCACGAGCGCCGCCGCCATCGTCAGCGAGGCGGTGAGATCGGCGGGCCGGTGCCGGACGACGACGATCGTTCCGGCGACCCCGACCAGCGCGATCGCCCCCGCGGCAGCGAGCACCCAGATGCGTTCCGCGGTCGTGGGCGTGCCGAGGATCGCCCCCGTGACGAACACGAACGTCGCCAGTACGGCCGGCATAGTCCGTGCCACGTGCAGATACGGCCAGTTACGTGTGACTTGCACCGGCACGCAGGCCAGCTGCAACACGATCAAGAACGCGAGCAGGACCAGCCGCGTGGTCAACACCGGAGACAACGCCGCCGCGGCGAGCACCACCAACACCGCGAACGGCTGTGAGCGCCATTGCATCGCCAGCCCCACTCCCGCGGCGGCGACACCGAAGGCGACGGCGAGCCCGAGCACCGGATGCAGCCAGTGGTAGATGGCGGTCACCGCGACGACATCGAGGTAAGCACCCGCGACACCGGTGGCCGCTAGCGCGATACCACCGACCCGCCCGCCGGCCCGCTGGAAAACCCGCACGCCGGTGCCCACGAGTGCGGCCGAGAACACCGCTCCGGCAACCACTCTCGGCACCGGTCCGAAGAACCCCGCCTGCGCGGCCAATACCAGCAGCATCGCGACGCCGATCAGTGTCACCGCGACACCGGCCAGCGCCAGGATCCGGCTGATCACCCCGTCCCGCTGCCACCAAGGGGTGTGCGGCACCGATCGCTCCGCGCGCGGCGGGACCGGCGGACGAGGTGGCACCGCCCCCGGCATCGGCCCCTGCGCGATCGGCGGCCACGGAGCACCACCCCACCCGCCGCCGGGCGGCGGGGCGAAACGCGGAACATACTGGGGCTGCGGCGGGGGAACCGGCATACCAGCCGTCGGCGAATGGGCCGGCCAAGGCGGCACCCCGGGTGGCACGGCCCCGGACGGAGCGCCCTCCCATCCCGCGAATCCGCCACCGGCGGACGTATGGGCCGCATCGAATACGGGGCCCGCACCGGATGCCGTCCGACCAGGCACGCCGGAGATCGGGTCGGACGACCCGCCCGGTACGGAACTTTCTCGAACCGGAGCACCCCCCTGTTCGGCCGTCCCCCCGGCCGCGGACCCACCGGGCGCATCGGCCGTCCCCCCGCGAGCACCTCCGGCCACAGGCCCACCCGGCGAGGCAGCCGTCCACCCGTGCGTTCCCTCCGCCGCGGACCCACCGGGCGCATCGGCCGTCCCCCCGCGAGCACCTCCGGCGACAGGCCCACCCGGCGAGGCAGCTGTCCACCCGTGCGTTCCCCCGGCCGCGGGCCCACTCGGCATACCGGCTGTCCGCCCGCGTGCGTCGCCGGTCACGGACGCACTCGACGTGTCGGCCGTAGACCCGCGAGCCTCGCCGGAAACGGGCCCACCCGAGGTGTCGGATCGGCCGGAATCCCGGTGAAGGCCGACCGCATCCCCGGCGACCTGCTCGCGCAGTAGCTGCAGGTCCCGTCCGAGCACGCCCAGCTGCATCCCCAACGTGGTGAACTCGCCGGAGAGCCGCGCGAGCAGCGCCGGATCGATGGAGGTAGTCATGACTTCATGCTGGTTTCCGCGAGGCGCGCGGGCATGAGTAGTTACCCCTGGTAGACAGCCGAGTTCTACCCGACCGGCCAGCGCCCTGGCTGTCGGGTGCGGACCGGTCACGCCGAGTGGTCAGTGGGCGCGCGAACCGACGACCTCATGCACGGCATCGATCACCGCGCCCCGCGGGGGCATGCGCAGGACGCCCGGCGCGGGTTCCCCCGCCCAATGCCAGCCGAGGGCAGTATCGGAGCTGGGCAGCAGGATCATGCGACCGCCGGGGACCACGGTGACACCATGACCGGCGAGGCAGCGGCGCACCGGGACTTCAACCGGCCGAGCAGGGCTCGGGGGCGTGACGAGGAAGGTCCAGGTGCGTTCGCCCGGGTCGGCGATCACGGGTGCGGTGTGGCTGCGGTCCAACTGGGCCAGCACTTTCCGGCCCAGTTCCGGCGGCATGACGATCGCCCCCATGATGGAACCGGTGGTGATGATCGGGCGTCCGGCCAGAAGCTGGACCGGCAGCCCGTAGGTATGCCGCAGCAGACGCGCGACTTCATGTGGATTGTGACAGCTCTCGAACATCGCCCTACTCCGCATCACAGAAGCCGAATTCGGTCATAACGGCGGAGTTCGGGCATAGCAACCCGCGCTGGTCGCGCGTCCCTGTTCCGGGATTCGCGGGAAGAGCGCTGACGTGGCGTACCGGTCGGGAAGTGATGTGGCGCGCCGGTCGGGTGGTCTGTGCACCAGGCCGCTGCGCGCGATCAGCGCGCCCGGCCTGCACGGTGGTATTCGGCATGGTTTTCATCGCCGCCGCCCTTTGCAGTCAAAGTTGCAGAAAGGCAACGGTATTCCAACCAACAGCGAACGAGTCGTACGCAATGTCCCACTTCGTGGGTTCCAGATAACATAGCGTCGTACTCTGAAACCCAGATTTAACAAAGGACTTGGGTATGGACGAATCGTCGATCGGAGTTCGGATCCGCCAGTTCCGCGGCAAGGCACTCACCCAGCGTCAGCTCGCCGACCAGGCGGGGGTCAGCGTGGATCTGGTGCGCAAGCTCGAGCAGGGCGGCCGACAGACCGCCTCCATCGCCAGCTTGCAGAAGATCGCGCGGGCCCTGGACGTGGACATCGCCGATTTGATCGGCAAGCGCCAAGGTGTGCCGTCCGCCAATCCGGACGCGGGCATCGTGGCGATCCGCCGCGCCCTCACACCGGTCGACGACCTGCTCGGCGGAACCAAGGAGGAGACGGCGGTCAGCCTCGACGACGGCCGCCGTGCGGTCGACTACGCTTGGGGCGCCTACTGGTCGGGCCGCTACGAACTGCTGACCTCGATCCTCCCGCCCGGATTGACCCAGCTCCGCGCCACCGTGCACGCCGCGCGCAACGGTTCGGTCGCACCCGCCAACGAGTTGCTGGCCAGGATGTACTGGGTAACCGGCTGCACGCTGGTGCATCTCGGCCAGACCGATCCGGCGTTCCTGGCGATCCGGCAGGCGCTGGCCGCCGCCGACCTGGGCAACGATCCCCTGCTGCTGGCCACCATCCGCGGTTCGGTGGCCTGGCAGTTGCTGATCCAGGGCCGCTACGACGAATCGCGCGGCGTCGCGCTGAACGCGGCCGCGGCCCTGGAGCCCTCCGGCGATGTCACGCCGACGCACCTGTCCGCCTACGGCTCGCTGGTCTTGCAAGGTGCGACCGCCGCGGGCCGGGCGCAGGACGTGCACGACGCGTTGTCCCTGGTCCAGGCGGCGAGCGAGGTCGCGTTGCGGATCGGCGCGGATCGGCAGGACTACGAGACCTATTTCGGCCCTTCGCAGGTCGTCATGCAGACGGTCGATGTCAACGTCTCCTCCGAGCGCTACCCGGAGGCGCTGGCCGCGGCCGAGGACATGCCTGCCAACGGCAGTCTCCCGCAAGCCTCGCGGGCCCGGCACCTCGCCGACACGGCGGTCGCGCTGACCCGTACCGGGCAGCACCAGCGCGCGCTGAACGCTTTGCTCACCGCGGAACGGGTGGGCGGCGCGGACTGGCTCAAATACCAGACTTTGCCGCGCCATATCGTGTCCGAACTACTCGACCACGACCGGAAGGTGCCGCTGCGCGCCTTCGCCCGCCGGATCGGGGTCAACACCTAGGTCGCCAGTCGTTCGCCGGCTCGTTCGATCACTTCGTCCAGCACGTCGCGCGAGCGCACGAGATCATTGATGGTGCGGGTGATCCGTTCCCGCTCGGTCCGCAACTCGTCGACCAGCGCGGGGGTGGCGTACTCGTTGGGACCGCCGTCCGCGTCGCGCATGCAGGGCAGGATCCGCGAGATCTTCTTGCTGGTGAGTCCCGCCGCAAGCAGCTCCTGGATGTGAATGACCCGGTCCACCGCCCGCTCCGGATAGTCGCGGTGACCGCCGGGCGTGCGCTCGGAGGCCAGCATGCCTTGCTCCTCGTAGTAGCGCAGCGACCGCTCACTCACGCCGGTGCGCTCGGCGAGTTCCCCGATTCGCATCCGCCACCTGGCCTTTCCCGTTCCGGCTTGAATCTCACACTGATGTCAAGTTTTACCGTACTACCATGACGAACACAGCGGTTTCCGCCCTCTTCCAGCCGGCGGCCATCGGCTCCCTCGCACTGCCGCACCGCCTCGTGATGGCACCGATGACCCGCAACCGCGCCGCGGCCGACGGCACCCCGTCACCGCTCATGGCGACCTACTACGCACAGCGCGCGAGCGCGGGCCTGATCATCGCCGAGGCGACCACGCCGAACCGGGTCGGGCAGACCTACGCCGACATCCCTGGCATCTACACCGAGGAACACGTCGCGGGCTGGCGCGCGGTGACCGGCGCTGTCGCGGCCGCGGGCGGGCGCATGTTCCTGCAACTCCAGCACGGCGGCCGAATCGGCCATCCGGACAACAGCGGGCTGACCCCGATCGCACCCTCGCCGGTTCCGTTGCCCGAACCCATTCACACGCCAAGCGGCGCGCAAGATGCCGTCGTCCCGCTGGAGATGACCACCGCCGATATCCGGTCCACCATCGCCGATTTCGTGTCCGCTGCCCGAAACGCCGTCGCGGCCGGATTCGCAGGGGTGGAAATCCACAGCGCGAACGGCTATCTGTTGCACCAATTCCTGGCGCAGAACACCAATCAGCGCACCGACTCCTACGGTGGATCCGTGGCCAACCGCATCCGTTTCACCGTCGAAGTGGTCGAAGCGGTCGCCGACGCGATCGGCGCCGAGCGCGTCGGTGTGCGACTCTCCCCCGGAGTCTCGGTCAACGGCATCGATGAGGGTGACACCGAGGACATCTATCCCGCACTCGTTTCGGCGCTGGCGGACAAGGACCTCGCCTACCTGCATTACGTCTTCGCCGACCCCGATCAGCCGCTGTTCCAGCGCATTCGGTCGCTGTGGGCGGGCATCTTGATCGCCAACCCGAATCTGGGCTGGGGCGTTGCGCTGCCCGAGGACGGCGGCAGGCAAGCAGCGCAGCGCCTGCTCGCCGGCGGCGCCGACCTGATCGCACTGGGCCGTTCCTTCCTGGCAAACCCCGATCTGGTCGAGCGGTTCCGCACAAGAGCACCACTGAACGCGGTACGCGACGCGCACCTCATGTACGTGGGCGGCGCGGAGGGCTACACCGACTACCCGACACTGGCCATGGCGCCCGCGACCCGCTGACCGGCCGCTCAGCGACCGATCAACTTCCGCCACTGCGCGATGAACGGATGCTTCGCGGTGACCGATCCGAATCGCACTTTGCCGTGCACCACCAGATGCAGCGGGCCGATCGGCGGGCCGGTGCGGACCTTGTTGTTCACGCTGGAACCGATCAGCTCCAGCCCGTTGAGGTCGACGGTGGCCTCCGCGGGCACGATCAGGGTGATCGAGCCGAAGAAGTCGTCGACACGCAGCTCGACCACTTGGGTCGACATGATCGCCGCGGTGAAGTCCAAGGTGACCCCGGACAGCCAGTTGTTCAGATGCAACGTGGGTGGCACCTGCCACGGGCCACGGCGGCTCACGCCGGACAACCGCGAACGGATCACGTTCCCCGCGGGGTTCGGGCCGGGGGCCTGCCTGGCGAACGCGGGTGCGGTGTTCACGAACGTCGACGGCGGTGCGGCGGGCTGCCCGACCAGGCGCACACCGGGCAGATCGATGAGGACGGCGTTCAGCTCTCCCCTCGTCCTGGCGGCCAGCGCGGTGTCCATCCGCTCGGTGAACTCGCCGAGCGAAAGCATGCCGAGGCCCACCGCGCGCTGCAACAGTTGACCGACATGTTCCCGCTCGGCGTCCGACACGCGCAGTTCCCGGTCGCCCACCGCGCCGCCGGAGCCGACCGCACTCGATACCGATTCGGGCCCACCCATGCGATCGAGGTTACCGAGCGCGCGGCCACCGCCGCATCAGGGCGAACCCTGAATCGGAAGCCGCCGGACCTACTCGAGCCCCTGCTCGATGGCGTAGCGGGTCAGCTCGACCCGGTTCGCCAGCTGCAATTTGCGCAGCGTCGCCTGCACATGGTTCTCGACGGTGCGATGGCTCAGTCCCAGCCGCGTCGCTATCTGCTTGGCGGACAACCCTTTCGCCACCATTCGCAGCACCTCGGTCTCCCGCTCGGTGAGCGCGGGCCGGTGTGGCTCGTCGGGTCGCGCGGGCGCGGTCGCCATCCGCCGGTATTCACCGAGCACCAGCCCGGCCAGCCCGGGAGTGAACACCGCCTGACCAGCCGCGGTGGCGCGCACGGCGTCGACGAGCTCGGCCACCGACGCGCTTTTGACCAGGTAGCCCGAGGCGCCCGCCTTGATCGCGTCGAGGACGTCGTCGCGCTCGGCCGAGGCCGAGAGCACCAGCACCCGGCTCTGCGGCGAGACCCGCAGCACCTCGGCGGTGGCCTGCGCCCCGTTGCCGTCGGGCAGCTGCATGTCCATCAGCACCACGTCCGGGCGCACCGCCGCCGCGCGCCTGCCCGCCGCGGCGACACCGTCGGCCGTGGCCGTCACCCGGAACCCGGCCTCGGTGAGATCGCGGGAGACGCCGTCGCGCCACATCGGGTGATCGTCCACCACCATCACCGAGATGAACTCGGCCGCCTGGTCCGTCATCCGTCCCTCCCGTATTCGCTCATGCCTGCGCCCATCGTTCGCTCGCTCATCTGGGCACCCGGAATTCCCATTCGGTACCGAACCCGGCCCCGCCGTCGATCTCGGTGAGCAGGTCCGCGCTGCCGCCGAGTGCCCCGATCCGCCCGACGATCGATCGGGAAACACCCATGCGCCCTTCGGCTTCCGCCTCGGCCAGCCGGCCCGGCGGGATGCCGACGCCATCGTCGCGCACACTGATCACCAGTTCGTCGCCGGTGTCCTCCAGCAGGACATATGCCCGAGCATCCGGCCCGGCGTGCAGTTCCACGTTGGACAGCGCCGTGGCCACGGCCGACGCGATCTCGTTCGCCATCCAGCGCCCGACCCGCACCGGATCGCCGGGCGTGGACACCGACACCGTCGGGGTGGATTGCGCGGTCAGCAGGGGCCGCAGGTCTACCTCCGCGCCCCCCGCGTCCCGGTGATCGGCCTGCTCGGTGATCAGCACGCGCAGCGCCACCTCCTGCTCACCGGCGCGCAGGGCCAATTCCTCGGTGGGGCCGCCGATCTCGCTGCCGCGGCGCTTGATGTAGCTGAGCACTTGCAACACTCCGTCGTGCACCTCGCGGGAGAGCCGTTCGCGCTCCTCGGCGGCCGCGGTCAGGCGCACCGCTTGCTCCAGCTGGTCCTGGGCCCGGCGGGCGGTGTTGGCGGCCAAGCCGAGCGCGAGGCCCACCGAGACGAGCACCGGCACCGTCGCGTCCGTCCACACGTCCTCACCCCACTGGTCACGGACCGTCAGCGACACCGCGGCGATCGAGGCTCCGGACAGCACACCGGCGAACGGTCCCCGCAGGATCGCCGCGCCGATCACGGCGTTCGTCGCCCACAGTGTGGTCGGCAGCGTCTGATGTCCGTGGTACCAGCCGTAATCGGCGACCAGGCGGGTGGCGGCCATCAACCCGATCACGACCACGTGGTCGCCGATCACCACCCAGACACGCAGCCGGGCCACCTCGGGAAAGTGCCACTGCGACAGCATGATCGCCGAAGCGCCCGACCACACCGCCATCAGCGCGACGAGCACCCAGCTCAACCGCTGATTCGTGTAGTACGGCACCGAGGCGATCTGCTGGCCGACCGCGTACAGCAGGGTCACCAACCGCAGCGCCTGCGCGGCCCGCCACAGCGGTGTGGTCGCCACGTCGGCCGAGCGCAGTTCAGGCCCTCGACGTGCCATCGCCGGCTTGCGCGCCGTCATCGGATTCCGCCTTCTGCTGCGCCGCCTTCATCTCCTCCGCCCGCTTCCGGATCGCCTCCATCAGCGTCGCGGCCACGTCGAACCGGCCGGGATCGGGGTGATCGGCCTCGGCCTGATACAGCCCGCGATGGTCCTCACCGGTCTGTAGTTCCTCGTACAACTCCTCCGGTCCGTCGAGCAACGACCGAATGGCGGTGTTCATCACCGCGACGAACGGCACGGCGAGCAGACCGCCCGCGATCCCGCCGATCACCACGCCCGCCGTGATCGCCAGCACCACCGCCAGCGGATGGATGCTCACCGCCCGCCCGAGCAGCAGCGGTTGCAGCACGTGGCCCTCGAGCTGCATGACCGCGATGATGATGCCGAGCACGATCAAAGCGGTGACCAGCCCTTTGGTCACCAACGCGATGAACACCGCGATGAACCCGGCCAGAAAAGCGCCGATGATCGGGATGAACGCGCCGATGAACACCAGCGAGGCCAGCGGGAGCGCCAAAGGCACCCCGAGAATGGCCAGTCCGGCGCCGATGCCGATGGCGTCCACCGCGGCTACCGCAACGGTCGCGCGGACGAATCCGACGAGCGTGCCGAACCCGAGTTGCCCGGCGGTGCGGACCCGCTCGCGGTGGTCGGTGGGCACGATCCTGGTGACGAAATCCCAGATCTGGTCGCCGCCGTAGAGGAAGAAGATGAGGATGAACATCGTCAGGAAAGTGCCGGTGAGCAATTCGCCGATCACGGTCGCGGTGGTGAGCGCCCCGCTGGTCAGGCTGTCCTGATTCGACTGGATCGCCTTGACGACGGCGTCGCCCACGTTGCGGATCTGCTCGTTGCTCAGATGCAGCCTGCCGTTGATCAGCCAGTCCTGGATCTGATGGATGCTGTCGGTGAACTTGTTCGACAGCTGCGGCACACCGGCGACGAACTGTTCGACGACGAAGGTCATGATGCCCGCGACTACGCCGATCGACCCGACCAGCGCCACGAAGACGCCCACCGCGCGCGGCACGCCCAAACGCTGCATCCAGTCCACCAGCGGTGCGAGCAGGGCCGCCGCCAGCAGCGCGATGGCGAGCGGAATGACCACGGTCGCCAACTTCTGCACGATCGCCGCCATCGCGATCGCCAGCCCGAAGAGCACCAGCAGCCGCCAGCCCCACTCCGCCGACACCCGCACGATCGGGTGCACCGTCTCCGCGGCGTGCCGTGACAGCTTGATTTTCCGCTCTGGACTTGGCTTCGGGTCGGTCACCTCCGTGAGCCTAACCGGCTCGGCGGCACCCTGTCCGCGATCAGCGCCGCCGCGACCGCCCCGCAGCGCCGCGGACAGGCCGACATGATCGGAACGCTAGATTGGACCCCGTGTCGGCGCCTCTGGAAGCGGTCAAACAGACCATGCGAACGCGCTGGCCGCTGTACCTGACATCGATGCTGCTGGCGAACGCTTTCGGCGCGGTTCTGGTGTGGGCCTTCATCCAGTACGGACTACCCGTCCCCGAGGGCGAGCCCTCCGGTGCCAGGCGCACCGGCCTGCTGATCCCGGCCGTGGTCTTCGTGGCGGGCGGCCTGCTCAGCATGGCCGCCTCCGCGCTGATGCTGCGCCCGGTGATGCGCTGGCAGATGCGCGGCGGACCGCCGAGCCGCCAAGAGCAGATGGCCGCCCTGCACGCACCGCTGCGCCAAGCGATCCTGCACCTCGCACTATGGCTGATCGGCGGGGCCGTGCTGGCCACCCTGATCATCAAGGACACGCCCGCGCTGGCCGGCGCGGTCATCGTGACCGAGTGCATGGCCGCGACCATCGTGTTCGGCTTCACCTACATGCTGGGCGAACGCATCCTGCGCCCGGTCGCCGCCCAAGCGCTGACCGAGGGCACCTTCGACCACACCCTCACCCCGGGCGTCGGCACCAGGATGGCGATGACCTGGGGCATGGGCACCTTCGCCCCCACCATCGCCATCGTGCTGCTGTGCGTCACCCAGATCTCCTCGGATGTGAAGTTCTCCGCGCAGTCGCTGGCCATCTCCATCCTGCTGCTGTGCGGCGTGGTGATCATGCAGGCGCTCGCATTGTCCATGCTCACCGGTTCGAGCATCTCCGACCCGGTGCGCCAGCTCAGCCAAGCCATCGACCGGGTGCAGGCCGGGGCGCGCGACGTGCAGGTCGAGGTCTTCGACGGCAGCGAGATCGGGCTGCTGCAGGTCGGCTTCAACCGGATGATGGAGGAGGCCGCCAAGCGCCGCCAGCTCCAGGAGCTGTTCGGTCAGCACGTCGGCGAGGAAGTAGCGCAGCGGGCGCTGGACTACGGCACCGAACTCGGCGGCGAGACCCGGTTCGTCGCGGTGCTGTTCGTCGACATGGTCGGCTCCACCGCCACCGCCGCCGAGCGGCCGCCCACCGAGGTGGTGAGCCTGCTCAACGAGTTCTTCCGCATCGTGGTCGACGTGATCGACCGCCACCACGGCTTCGTCAACAAATTCGTCGGCGACGCGGCGCTGGCCATCTTCGGCGCGCCGCTGGACCGCCCGGACGCGCCGACCGCCGCGCTCGCCGCCGCGCGCGAACTGCGCGAAACCCTCCGGGAAGTCCCCGGCCTGGACATCGGGATCGGTGTTTCGGCCGGCCTGGCCGTCGCGGGGAACATCGGCGCGGCCAACCGCTTCGAGTACACGGTGATCGGAGATCCGGTCAACGAAGCATCCCGGCTCACCGAGCTGGCCAAAGAACGTCCCGGCCGGACGCTGGCCTCGGGCAGTGCGCTGTATTTCGCCGAGGAAAGCGAGCAGGACCAGTGGGAAACCGGCGACGAGGTACAGCTGCGCGGCAGACGCAGGAAAACGCTTCTGGCCTGGCCACGAGAACAGGCCGACGCGCCCGGCGATACCGATGTCGAAACGGCGCGTTCGTTAGGCTGACCGCGTGACGGCCGACGGGGAACTGCCAGGAGAGCCGCCGCCGACGCCGGGTTCTCGCCGTGGCAGATTCCGCTGGCTGAAGTGGGTGCTCGGCGCGGCCCTGCTGGCCCTGCTGATCGCCGAGGGCGTGTACCTCTGGCCGCGCCTGCACGAGTCCTGGCGCAAGCTCACCGAGATCCACTGGGGTTGGCTGGCCGCCTCGATCTGGCTGCAGGCGCTGTCGATGAGCGGATTCGCCAGGGTGCAGAAACAGCTGCTCAAAGCGGGCGGCATCGCGGTGAATCAGCGCAAATCCGTCGCGGTGGTCTACGGTGCGACGGCGATGTCGGTGACCTTGCCCGCGGGCCAGGTGTTCTCCACCGCGTTCACCTACCGGCAGACCAGACGCTGGGGCGCCAGTCCGATCGTCGCCTCCTGGCAGCTGGTGTTCTCCGGCGTGGTCGCGGCGGTGGGTTTGGCGCTGCTCGGGGTCGGCGGCACGCTGCTGTCGGGCGGGCGAGTAGGTCCGTTGAATTTGATTCTCTCGCTGACCGCCGTCGTCGCGCTGGTGTGGGCGGGCAATCACGTCTCGCGCGATCCCGGTTCGCTCGAGGCGCTGCTGCGCAGAGTGCTCGCGCTGGTCAACCGGGTGCGAAAACGGCCACCGGGGCACGGCGCGGACAAGATCGCGGAGATGCTCGGCCAACTGGAATCGGTAGACCTCGGCAAGCGCGACGGTCTCTTGGTGGCGCTCTGGGCGCTGATACACCGTTTCGCCGACGTGGCCTGCCTCGGCGCGGCCTGTTACGCGGTCGGCGCCGATCCGCGCATCGCCGGCCTGCTGCTCGCGTTCGCCGTGGGCAAGGCGGTCGGGTCCATCCCGTTCGCGCCGGGCGGCATCGTCTATGTCGACGCGACGCTGATCTACGGTCTCACCGCCGCCGCGGGCCTGCCCGCCGCGCAGGCGGTCGCCGCGGCGTTCGTCTATCGGATGGTGAGCTTCGTCCTGGTCGCGATCGTCGGCTGGATCGTGTTCGGGTTCCTGTTCCGCACCCCGCAGGCCGACGACGAAGAGTTCGAGAAGGAATTCGAGCAGCGGCGGCTGTGACCGCCGCCGCGACCCGGCCCGCGAAGGCCCGGTTACGCTGGCCCGCGTGAGGAAACTGCTGCCCTTCGTGGTCGATGCGCTGCTCGTAGTCGTCTTCTGCGCGATCGGCAGGCGCAGCCACGACGAGGCGGTGCTCACCGGCCTGCTGCGCACCGTGTGGCCGTTCGCGACGGGGTTGGTCGTGGGCTGGCTCGTCGTCGTGTCGCTCAGGTGGCGGGCCGCCGCGGCCGACGCGCGATTCGACATCGCCGCCCTGTGGCCCGCCGGGGTCGTGATCTGGGCCTGCACCCTGATCGGGGGCATGCTGCTGCGCGTGGTCGGTGGGCAGGGCACCGCGGTCAGCTTCGTGCTGGTGGCCGGCGTGGTGCTCGCGGTATTCCTGCTCGGCTGGCGCGCGGGGTACAAAGTCGTGCGGTGATCACGGCTCCGGCGTGGCCAGCGCCTGCAGCATCCTGGCCGCCATCCGAGCGGTCGCATCCTTGCTGTCCACGTCGTTGATGTGGACCGCGAAGACCAGATCGCCCATCGCCCCGATCAACCATCCGTCCGGGCCCGCGGTCGCGGCGAACGCGTCGACGTCGCGATAGCGGCGCACGCCGGCCAGCTCCGGCGCGTTGGAGGCGTCGCGCAGCATGGCGCGCAGCCGGTCGGCGGTCTGCGGCGGCAGCGGGTCGAGCGGTGCGTCGGTGGTGCTCGGGCGGCCGGCCTCGATCATCGGCGGCGGCACCGATCCGCGCACGATCGCGGCCGCGGCGATGGCCATGCCGAACGGGCTGGCCAGCACGGCGTCCGAACCACCGCCTTGCAGCACCTGCTCGGCGCTGCGTCCCGCGACGGCCAGACGGCCGGTCACCTCGTCGAGGCCGGGCACCTTGAAGTCGATGCCGACGCCGAGCGCGGTCGCCGCCTCGGCCGCGTCCTGCACCGAGACGTCCTGTGGCGCCTTTCCCTTCGCCGTCGCCGCGACGGCGCGGAACAACTCCATGTTGCCGCCCACCGGATACAGCCCGGTGAACGCCACCGAACCGTGCTCACTGGCCTGGCTGTTCTGCGCGACCGCGACCACCGCCCCGGTGGACGGCTGGATCGCCACGATCGAGGCCTGTGTCGCCGCGCTGACCACCGCGTCCTCGGCGGCACGCTGCAAGCGCTGGTCCATGGTGCCTGCGATGTCCGGTCCCGGCGGCCCCTGCTGCCCGGCGAGCTGGGTGATGAACCGCCCGTCCTGTTCGAACAGCTGCACGCCCCAGCCGGAATGCGCCTCCTGGCTTTCCTGCTGCACCTTGCGCAACGCGTCGAGCATCGGCGACCAGACCCGGCGGTCGGCGGAGATCAGCCGCGGCTGCTTCTCCATCACCACGCCGGGAATCGGCGCCATCCGCGGTTCCAGGATCTCGAAGTCACCCTCGCGCAGGTTCACCGCGACGATCGGCTTGCCCTGCGAGGTGGCCAGCTGCTGCATCAGCGACGGGCCGGTGATCAGCGGGGCGACCGGTTCGATGGCCTTGGCCAGCGCGTCGGTCGACGCGACCGGGTCGGGCATCTTGCCGGGATCGAGCTTGATGACGTTGATAGTCTGCTCGGTCATCAGCGGCGCACCGGTGATGTCGTTGACCCGCGGCGCCGGCGTCGGGTAGGTGCGCACCAGTTGCACGGTGCGGTTGTGCCTGAGCTGCGGCATCACGACCGCGGGCTCCCAGGAGATCCGCCAGCCGATGGCCAGCTTGCGCACATTTCCCTCGAGGCTGTAGTTCCAGTTCTTCCGCTCGCCGAAGCTCCACTCGACATCCATGCTGAAGATCGCGGACTGCGCGTCGAGCCCGATGAACTGGGTCTTGCGGTAGTCGACCTTCGCTCCCTGGAGCCCAGTGAACATTTGCTTGAGGGTTGCTGTGGCCGCGGTGGGGTACGACGTCAGGTCTGCCGCCTTGGTGTAGTCCTGATCGTCGAGCAGATCGGTGAAGCGCTCAACGACCGCTTCCGCTTCGTTCTGCTTCTCGTGTATCCCGCACGACCCGATCCCGAGCGCGAGCGCCGCCACCCCCATGAGTGCCATTGCGCCGCGAACACGAAAGCGGCGGGATCCCCACACGTCCATGTCGCCCACTCTTCACTCTTGTCACTCCAGTAACAAGACCACCGTACCCGAAAAAGACCAGACCGCGATGCCTCCGTAGCGAGGACGTTACCCATGCTCAGCATCCCGATTGTGCCCCGGGATCTCGCATCTCGGGGGGTCTTTCATGATCATCGCCCAGCCGTCCGGCGGCATCCGGCGCCGCTACCGTACCGGCCTTCCCGAAAAGTCGCGCGGTTACCCCCGCGGTCGACGTTTCGAATCAATAAATACCCCGAAAGGTGCGCAACGAAGCAATCGGACCCTCGTTCGCGTACAGCGGAACTCCCTTGCCCTATTTGCGACGTAATCTTGTAATCAGTGAAAGCACCACAGCACAGTAAGTAGGTGACTCGTCATGAGAAACGCACACCGCGGCCGGGGTTTCGGGCGAACGGGCGGCTGGCAGCAGGCCGACCTGCCGGACCCGTCGGACGTGCCCGACTGGTTCGCCGGAAGATTGCCGAACGAGTGGTTCACCGGCCAGCCGGTGATCGAGATCGATCGGGACGAGATCGTCGTCATCGGCGAGCTGGCGATCCCGCAACCGGAGAAGAAGCCGGAGACCGACGACGCCGACGTCCCGGCCGAAGAAGTGCCGCGCGCGACCAAGGAGGGTGCGATCGCCCGGTTCCGCGAGTCCACCCGGCCCGCCCGTATGCAGATCGCGAACGAGGCGCAGCACCGCTACCGGCGCAATGTGGCCTGGGGCGTGTCGGTGGACGGGGAACGAATCATGTTCACCCACCTGGCCGTGCCCGTCATGACCCGGCTGCGCCAGCCGGAACGCAAGGTACTCGACACCTTGGTCGACGCGGGTGTCGCCCGTTCCCGCGCCGACGCGCTGGCCTGGACCGTGAAGCTGGCGGGCAAGCACGCGGAGGAGTGGCTGGAGGAACTGCGCGAAGCCATGCGCAAGGTCGACGACCTGCGCTCGGAAGGCCCACAGGGGCTGTAGCCGGTCGGGTCCGGCCCGAGCGGCACGCATCGGCGCGGTATCTTGCCGTGCATGGCTGTGACCGCGACGCCGGGCCCGATCCTGGTTCTGAACGGCCCGAACCTCAACATGCTCGGCACCCGGCAACCGGAGGTGTACGGGTCGGCGACGCTGGAGGACGTCGTCGAGTTGTGCCGGCGGACCGCGGCGAGATTCGACCGCGAGATCGTCGCCTTCCAATCCAACTCCGAAGGCGCGCTCATCGATCGCATCCACCAGGCGCGCGGCGCCGAGTCGGGCATCGTGATCAATCCCGGCGGACTCACCCACACTTCGGTGGCGCTACGGGACGCGCTGGTGATTCCGGAACTCCCCATCGTCGAGGTGCACATCAGCAATGTGCACGCGCGTGAGGAGTTCCGGCACCACTCCTACATCTCCCCCATCGCGACCGCGGTGGTCGCCGGGATGGGCATTCAGGGTTACGCCGCCGCCATCGAATTCCTGGCCCGTTCGGCCTGAGCTCACCGCAGCTGGAAAACCGGGAACCCGGGCGCGATGGCGGCGAGTTCCTCATCGGTGGCGTCCTTGGTCACGCCCTCGAAGAATCTGCCGACCTCCCAGCCCCACTTCCGCAGGTAGAGGCGCAGCAGCGGTACCTTGTCGGCATCGGCCACCTCGGTGGCGGTGAACGTCTCGACCTTGCGGCCGAGCCGCAACTCGCCCCCGCCCGCCGCGCGCAGGTTACGCACCCACTGCGTGTGCCCGCGCGGCGCGACGAGGAAGCGCGCACCGTCCTCTCGCACCATCAGGTTGACCATCGTGGTGCGCCACTCCCCGCTCTTGCGCCCGCGCACCGCGAGCAGCCGCGACCCCATCACGCTGATACCGAGCTTGGGCAGCAGGTTGGCGATCCGGTTGAAGACCGCGTCGAATCCGGCGGGGCCCACATAGCGGGTGCTGAGGTCCATGACTTCTCCTTGTTGTGAGCACTGCTCTCTATAGAGAGAAGTGTTCCACGCGACCCGCGACAAAGTCAAGAGCACCGCTCTCATCGACATGACCCCCGAAGCCTGCGGTTCATGATCAACGGCACATGCTCGCGGCATTTCGCGAGTAGGTCTCTCCACCATGTGCCGTTGATCATGAAGCGAGGGTGTCGCCTGTCTCGGGAAGGGTTTTGAGGCTGGAGAGGATGTCGGCCAGCGGCATGCATTCGGCTGCGTATCAACCCGGAAAGCGACCTCGCAGATTTAGTTGGGTCTTCGTGTGGGTGCGCTCGCGAAGAACGGCTCTGCGAGGTCGGGTGTGGGGGTGGGTCAGGCGTCGCCGCGAAGGAGGGCGTAGGTGGAGACCGGTGTGCCCGCCTGCTCGCTGGCGGCGACGGCCTTACGCCAGAGCTCCTGGGCGGTGTGCGAGAGGACAGCGTCGACGCCCACTTCTTCACTCGCGTCGATGACGTGCTGTGCGCCCGCGTCCATCATCTTCAGACTGGCCAGGGAGGCCCAGCCGCCGTTCTGGTTGGCGACCGAGAACTCCTCCATGAAGTACGGGAACGCGGCGGCCGAGCGGATCGCGAAGGGGACGAACGCCGCGATGTCGTGGCCGGAGCGATCGATCATCGCGGTGGCCTGGTCGAAGGCGAGCAACCAGGGGTGGAAGATGGTCAAGAGTCCCTGGTAGAAGACCTGCGCCAGGCCGTCATCCGCGCCGAGGTATTCCTGCGGGCTCAACGGTCGCAGCAACTCGGCGTGCGCGTCGAACACCGCACGCGGGCCGCTGTAGAAGATGTAGGACGCCGGATGCGTGATGTTGTCCCCCGCCGACATGACGCCGCCGGAGAAGAATTCGGCGCCGTGCGAGCGAACCCACTGCGCGCCCTCGCGCGCCTTCTCCGGTGAATCGGACGACAGGTTCGCGATCACCTTGCCCTTCAGGTGGCCGGTTGCCTGGCCGAGCACGTCGTACATCGCCGCGTAGTGGGTGAGGCTGAGCACGGTGACCTCGTTGGCGTCGAGCGCGTCGGCGACGGTCGCGGCGCGCTTGGCGCCGAGTTCGACCATGGCGTCGACTTTTTCGGGGCTGCGGTTCCACACCGTCACCTCGACGCCTGCGTCCAGGAAGGCCTGGACCATCGCCTGCCCCATCGGCCCGAGGCCGACGACGGAGACAGTGCGGGCGGGGGTCTGCTCGGACATGATGTGTGTCCCTTCGGTTCTCGTCGGTTACTTGCTTCGGCGCCGGAATTCATCGTCGTTCCCGCAGGTAGAGTCGGGAAGACCGAACGTCGAGGTGCGGTTGCTTACCTCGAGGTCCGAAACGAGGTCAGAGGAGCGCGGTGGGCATGAGCAGTGACGCGGATCACGATGTGTGTGGCATGACGGTCGCGATCGATGTCGTCGGCGGCAAATGGAAGATGCACCTGATGTGGGTGCTCGGCACCGGCCCCCAGCGCTTCGGCCGGATCCGCCGGCTGCTCGACGGGGTCAGTGAGAAAGTCCTCGCCGAGAACCTGCGGCATCTGGAGTCCAGCGGCGTGGTGCACCGCGAGGTCTACCCCGAGGTCCCGCCCCGAGTCGAGTACTCGCTCACGCCGCTCGGCCAGGAACTGGCCGCAGCGCTGCGTCCGCTCGAGGAGTGGGGCGATCGGCACCGGCACGAGCTGGCCGCGAACCTTCTGGCCTCAGCGAGCTGATCCACCCCAAGAGCAATGGGCGACCGGCACCGGACCAACCGACCGCAAATCCTCTGGCCTCAACAAGCTGATCCACCCCAAGAGCAATGGGCGACCGGCACCGGACCAACCGACCGCAATCCTCCAGCCTCTGCGAGCTAATCCAGCCACTCCGCGGCGATCCGGCCTCCGACGCGTTCGAGCAGTGCCGCCGCCTCGGCCATCGAGCGTTCCGGGTCGGGTTCCAGATCGGCGAGCGCATAGCAGCCCGCGAAGCCCGCGGCCCGGATCTCCTCGGAGGCGAGCAGCGTGCGGCCCGCCACGGCGACTACCGGGACGTCCGCCTTGCGAGCGGCCGCGCACACGCCGACCGGCGCCTTGCCGTGCAAGCTCTGCTGATCGAGCGATCCCTCACCGGTGACCACGAGGGTGGCGTCCACGAGCAGGCCAGAGAATTCGAGCAGTTCGAGTACCACCTCGATGCCGCTGCGTACCTGCGCGCCCAGCACCGCGAGCGCGCCGAAACCGGTGCCGCCCGCCGCGCCCGCGCCGGGAAGCCGCGCGAACGCCGGGCCTGCGAGTTCCGCCCAGGTGGTGAGCGCGGATTCGAGGACGTCGAGTTCGGCGGGCCCGGCGCCCTTCTGCGGCCCGTACACCGCCGCGGCGCCGGTCGGCCCGAGTAGCGGATTGTCGACGTCACACGCCAGCGTGAACTTCGTGCGGGCGACACCGGGGTGCAGGCCGGAACGGTCCAGCAGTGCGGCGTGGGCCAGAACCGCTCCGCCGCGCGACAACTCCCGTCCGTCGGCGGCCAGAACGCGGACGCCGAGTGCCTGCACCATGCCCGCGCCGCCGTCGGTGGAGGCGCTGCCACCGAGACCGAGCACGATCTCGGTGATTCCGTGGTCCATCGCGTGCGCCAGCACGACCCCGAGCCCGAACGTGCTCGCGTGCAACGGATCGGGTCGTCGCTCCGGCAAGATCGCCAGTCCGACGACGGCGGCCAGTTCGACGACCGCCGTCGCACCGCGCCGGGCATACGACGTGCGATGCGGCAGACCGGTCGGTCCGGGAGCGGTCACCTCGACGCGCGTCCAGCCCGCCGCGACGAACGCTTCGACCGTGCCGTCACCGCCGTCTGCGACCGGCACCTGCCGGATCTCGGCATCCGGCGCGCTCCGCCGCAATCCCGTAGCCAGCGCCGCCGCCACCTCCGGCGCGGCGAGCGACCCCTTGAACTTGTCCGGAGCGAGAATCACTCGCGCAGCGGATGCCCGTGTCATCCCCACATTCTCGGACGCGACCGGACGAGTCGCACCACGACACAACCGGCGTGAGCGGCCGCCGGGTTCCACGCGCGGGGCGGTTACCGGACACGACGACCAGGTCCGCGCGTTGCCCGGACGCGATCGGCCGACGCCGCGAACCGCGCTCGGCGTGCGGCGCCGCTCAGCTCGCGGGCAGTGGCGCTTGATCGGCCCGGGTGATGTCGACCTTCCCGGTGCGCAGGTAGGTGAGCACCGCCTCGTCCACCGCCGGATTGCCGCGACCGAACGTGCCGTGATCACCACCCTCGACGACGACCAGCGTGCCGCCCAGTGCCGCGGCCATCGCCGGGCCGCCCTCGTACTTCGTCAGCGCGTCGTGACGGCTTTGCAGCACCAGCGGCGGGGAGCGCAGCCCCACCCCCGTGATCGGCACCGGCTTCGCCACGGGTTTCCAGGAACCGCAGGCCATTCCCGAGCGCACCAGGTCGGCGCGCGCGTCCATGGCGTTGCCGCCGGAGGCTATGGTGCCGACCGCGGCGCCGAGCAGTTCCGGCCTGCCGGGCACGGCGTTCTCGTTGCAGGTGATCGCGCTGAACACCCACCGCCCGGTGGGGTCGGTGGAGGTCGCGCCCTCGATGGCCCGCAAACGCTGCACGTTCGCCGGATCGGCCGCGGCGTCGGCCATCGCGCGGGCGAAGATCGGCCAGAAGGTGCGGGTATAGGTGGCCACGGTGGTCGCGCCGAGCAACGGCACCTGCGCGGAGACGCCGCCGCTGACCAGAGTGCGCAACAGGTTCTGCAGTTTGCCGAGTTGCTCGACGCTGCCGGTGTAACCGTCCCTGGCGATCTCGGCCAGCGGCTCGGGCAGCGCGCCGGGCAGGTCACCGATGCTCGCGGGCGGCGGGGTCAGGTTGGCGTACCAGCCGCCGCCCTGCGCCGCCGCCAACCGGACCCAGGTGCGGTAGACCTGCAGTGCGGTGTCGCCCAAGTGGTATTCGGCGTCGTTTTCGGCGATCCAGGCGAACAAGTCGTCCAGGCGCTGTTTACCCGCGACCTGCTGCTGGGCGAACTCCTCGGTCCACACCCAATCCGGGTTGACGTTGGAGTCCAGGACCATCCGATCCACCCGGTCACCGAACAGCGCCGCGTACACCGCGCCGAGATAGGTGCCGTAGGACGTGCCCAAGTAGCCGATCCGCTCCAGCCCGAGCGCGGCGCGCACGGCGTCGATGTCGCGCGCGGTGTTCTCGGTGGTGATGGCGTCGAGGTAACCGGGTTGCGCCGCGTCGCAAGCCTTTTTGATCTCGTCACGGTTGCCACCGCCGAGGGAGACCTGGCGGCCCTGCTCGTTCTTGCTGCTCGTTGCGCATTCCAGCGGCGTCGCCCAGCGCAGACCGCGCGGCTGGACGGCGATCCGGTCGTAGTGCTCGGCGAGCCCGGCGGGGAACATCTCCACCCGGCGCGCCCAATAGTCCAGCGCGTCCGCACCGGGACCGCCGGGGTTGGCGAACAGGACCCCCTCCCGCTCGCCCGTGGCGGCGATCCGGCTGACGGTCAGCTCGATCGCGGTCCCGTTCGGGTCGGCGTAGTTCATCGGCACGCTGACGACGGCGCAGCGCACGCCCCGATCCGCGGGCACGGCTCCCTCCGGGCACTGGCCGAAGACGACTCCCGGCGCGGCGTCCGCGACGCCGGTGACGATCGATCCGCCGAGCAGGCCTGCGGCGACTATGGTGGCCGCGACCCGCGAAACCCGCGGTGTCCTCATCATTTTCGTACCTCCCCGAGCCTGCCCGCTCGCGCGCGACGACGGACCCGACCAAGAGCATTCTGCGCAGGCCCGCCGGGACAGACAAGTCGGTGGCGGGATTCCGCCCGGTCGGGCGTGTGATTTACCCGGACACCGGGGCACAGAGTAGCGTCGAGCCATGTCGACCGAGGTCAGCAACAACACCGCACTGGAACGCTTCGAGATCTACGTCGACGGTGCGATCGCCGGCTACGCCGAATACCAGGACACGGCCTCCGAGCGCGCGTTCGTGCACACCGAGATCTACCCGCGCTACGAGGGCCAGGGCTATGCGCGGCTGTTGGTCGAGACCGCTCTGAACAGCACCCGCGACGACGCGCTCGGCGCGCTGCCCATGTGCCGGACGGTCCACCACTTCATCGAGACCCGCCCCGAATACCTCACGATGGTGCCGCACTGGGCGCGCGACCGGCTGAACCTGCCGCAGTAGCCCTCAGTACGCCGCGACAGCGGCGTCGAGCGCCTTCTGCAAATCGGTCCGCACCAGCCGGGCGATGTCACCGGGCCGGGGCGGCAGCTCGAGCACAGGGACACCGAAGTGGAAGCTGGCCCCCTTGGCGTCCTCCTTCGTCGGCCGTACCGCCGGGTCCCGGCGCGGGCCGTAGCTCAGCGCCATCGACACCAGCACGGGCTCGGCGCCGAGCTTCATCGCCCGGAAGGCGATGTGCCCGATGCCGCTGCCCACCGCTTGCACGCGGGCCGGGTCCACGTCGTTGCAGGTGCCCTCGGGGAAGACCGCGATGCCGTCGCCGCGGGCCATCCGTTCCGCGCAGATGTCCATCATGCGCTGGCCCGCGGCGTTCACCGCGCGGATGCCGTGGTCCTTGCCGCGGAACACCGGGATGCCGCCCATCATGTCGATCTTGCGGCGCTGATCGGGATCGACGAACAGTTCGTCCTTGGCCAGCACGCGCACCCGGCCGATCACCCGCCGTAGTCCGCTGCGCCACGCGGCCGCGGCCACGGTGTAGGGATCGCTCTCGGAGAGATGGTTGATCGCGATGAGCAACGGGCGGTTCTGCCCGACCACCGTGCGGAGCGCGGCGCGCGCGCCCTCCGAGTAGGTGACGCGTGGGTGGTAGCGGCGGCCGAGAACGGCGTAGGCCCCCCAGGCTTTCCAGCGGTTCTGGCGATGATCGCGGTAGAAGTCGTACACGGTGTCGCTGTTCTCGAGGCGCACCTCGGGCGGTTCCATGACCTGGACTCTACGATGTGGCGCCGGTAGCGCGACGCGGCGTCCGTCGTCCGTCCACGACCGGCCCGGCAAATCCGGAACACAGAAGTCGGCCGCAGAAGGCGCATTGTGGGCGAACAGCTGCGATGATGTCGGAGTGGCACGCGCAGAAGACCCGGACGATCGGAAGACTCGCGGCGGGCACGGAGATCGCAGGCGACGCGAGTTCCGGCACGGTGAGCAGGTGGTTCGTGCCGGAACACTGCTGGTGTCGTCCACCGAACTGGTCGAACCCACCTTCCGGCGCACCGTCGTCTACATCATCGAGCACAACGAGGCGGGCAGCCTCGGCGTGGTACTCAACCGCCCGAGCGACACGGCCGTGCACGAGGTGCTGCCGCGCTGGTCGGAAGCGGTCGCGGCGCCACGCACGCTGTTCATCGGCGGCCCGGTGAAACGGGACGCCGCGCTGTGCCTGGGCACCGTCCGGGTGGGCGCGCGGATCGAGGGCGTCCCCGGGTTGCGGCGCATCGACGGTCGCGTCGTCCTGGTCGACCTGGACGCCGATCCCGAGCGGGTCACCCCGCTCGTCGAGGGCATCCGGATCTTCGCGGGCTACGCGGGCTGGACCTTCGGGCAACTGGAGGGCGAGCTGGAGAACGACGACTGGATCGTGGTGTCGGCGCTGCCGTCCGACCCGATCAGCTCGGGCCGCCCGGACCTGTGGGCGCATGTGCTGCGCCGCCAGCCGCTCCCGCTGTCCTTGCTCGCTTCACACCCGATTGAACTCGAACGCAACTGAGACCGTGTACTCCTCGAAGGGACCGAAGGAGACGCGACATGAGACACGACAACTGAACCGGCGAGAGCATGGGTGACGCATCGGGTGCGCCCACCGACCGGCGCCGCAATTCGAGCGGAGAGGTATGCGGTTGTGCGCAAGGTAGGTGGCGAGACGGGTCGGCCCGACGATCAATCCGACTTGATGCGGACGCTTTATCAGGAACACGCCGCCGCCCTGTGGCGGTACACGCTCGGCTTGGTTCGAGACCGGGGACGGGCAGAGGACATCGTGCAGGAAACATTGCTGCGGGCCTGGCAACGGCCGAACGTCTTGGATCAATCCACCACGTCGGCGCGGGCGTGGCTGTTCACCGTGGCGCGCAATCTCGCCGTGGATGAGCACCGCAGCGCCCGCAGCAGGCGCGAGTTCCGCACCGACAGCCCACCCGAACGGGCGGCCCCGGACCAGTCCGATCGCGCGCTGGACGGCTGGCTGATCGCCGATGCCCTCGGCAAGCTCAGCGCCGACCACCGCGAGGTGATCGTGCGGGCCTACTACCGGGGGCTGTCCACACACCAGATCGCCGAGGAACTCGACGTCCCACCGGGCACGGTGAAGTCCCGGATGCATTACGGTATGCGCGCATTGCGCCTGGCACTACAGGAGATGGGGGTGACGAATCAATGACGGACATCACCGACGACTTCAGCACGTGGGACGCCCCGTACGTGCTCGGCTCCCTCACTCGCGACGAGCGCCTGCAGTACGAGAGCCACCTCGACGCCTGCCCCGACTGCCGGGCGGCCGTGGCCGAACTCGCGGGCCTGCCGGGCATGCTCGCCCTAGTGGAGACCGACATCGCGCTCGCGATGATCGAGCCGTCCGCGCACACCGGCGAGTTCGCGGCGGCGCCCCCGCCCCCGCCCATGCCATCACTCCCGCCGCCACCGCGGCTCGCCGACGCGGCCGAACGACGCCGCCGCCGCAGCGGATGGAGGTCGGCCGGCATCGCGGTGGCCTCGGCCGCGGCCGCGGTGGCGATCGCGGTCCCGATCGCGGTCTCGGTGTCCGGATCGGACGACGCGCAGGAGCCGGGCACCAGCGAGCAGGCGTTCGTCGAACGCCAACTGACTCCGCTCGAGCCGACGCCGGTCTCGGCGAGCTTCAAGCTCCTCCCGGCGGGCGACCGGACGCGGCTCGTGATGTCCTGCAGCTATCCCCCCGGCGAGCAGTTGCGCTACAACTGGAATCTCGCGCTGTACGTCACCAGCACCAGCGGCCAGCAGCAGAAACTCGACGAGTGGCCCGCGGGCCCCGGCACCGAACTGACCATCGACCGGACCATCGACGGCGCGCCCGATCAGGTTCGCTCGGTGGAGATCCGCGCGGCGAACACCGGGAAGGTGCTGCTGACCGGCACGGTCTGACCGATCGGCCGATCCCCCGCGAGGCACTGCCCTGCGGGGGATCGTCCGCGTACCGAGATTTTCGGTCAGATGTCCAGATCCTCGATCTTCGGCCCCTCGGCCACGTCGACCACCCGCCGGTAGAGCTTGTCGGGCAGCTGCCCCTTCAACTCGTCGAGGGAATCGACGACCACGAAGAGGAAGTCACCCCAATCCTGTTGCCCGACGCCGAGCAGGCGGCGCCAGCTCTTCGGGTCCCGCCAGTCCTTGAGCCAGTTCGTACCCGCGTCGGCGGGATATTCGTCCCAGTTCGAGTACTGAGCGTGCATCACGTATTTGCCCTTACGGCTGCGATACACCTGGATGTGCTCGATCCGCGTATCGTTGACCTCGTGCCACTCCCCGAGCAGAGTGCCGGAGAAGCGGACTTGGCGCACACCGTCGCGCCCGACCTTGGCCACGATCTCGTCGTAGCCCTCCAGCCGACCTTCCTCGAGTTCGATGAACCGGCGCAATGCCGTGACCACCGCTCCCGAGAGGTTGCCGCCGACCAACTCTTGCGCGCGCTGGAACAGCGGGAGGTCGTCATCCGCAACGTAAATCGTCTTGTTGGGCATGTTCCAACTATACGTAGATGTATACGTACACGCAAGGCTGTCGGCCGCTGCACTTGAACCGGCGTTGAACCGTTCGGCGGTCCGGTCCGTATCACTCCTGTACGCAGTCGATTTGTCGCCAGCGGAAAGGAGTGCCGATGCGGACTCGGGTCGTGGACCATCTGGTGCAAGCGGTCTCGGCGTTGGGCGCGCGACACATCTTCGGGGTGGACGGCGCCAATATCGAGGACCTGTACGACGCGATCTTCGACGCGCCGGAGCACGTCACCGGGGTGGTCGCCAAACACGAGTTCTCCGCGGCCACCATGGCCGACGGGTACGCCCGCACTACCGGGAGACTCGGCGTGGTCGCGGCGACCTCCGGCGGTGGCGCGATGAATCTCGTCGCCGGACTCGCCGAATCGTTCGCGTCGCGCGTGCCGGTACTCGCACTGGTCGGCCAGCCGCCGACCTCCCTGGAGGGCAACGGCGCGTTCCAGGACACCAGCGGACGCGCCGGGGCCATCGATGCGGTCCGCCTCTTCAGCACGGTCAGCACCTATTGCGCCCGGGTGGAATCGGCCGCGGACCTGCCGGATCAGCTGGACCGGGCGGTACGGGCCGCCCGGCACGGCGGCCCGGCGGTACTGCTGCTGCCCAAAGACGTGCAGCAGGCCGACTCGGGCACCGTCGCCCCGTTCCGCCCCGGCCCGAGAACGCATCGGTCCGACCAGGCCGGAATCGCGCGCGTGCGCGCCGCGCTGACCACGGCCCGGCACACCGGCAAGATCGTGATCATCGCGGGTGACCAGGTCGCGCGCGACGACGCGCGCGCCGAGCTGGCCCGGCTGGCCACCGCACTGGAGGCCGCAGTGGGGGTCGCACCGGACGCGAAGGACACCTACGACAACACCGATCCGGCCTTCTGCGGTGTCGCGGGCACCATGGGTCACCCCGAGCTGTCGGCGGCCATTCGTTCCGCTGCCATGTGCCTGCTGGTCGGCACCCGGTTGCCGGTCACGGCCCGCGCCGGCACGGAGACCGCGCTCACCGACAGGACGGTCGCGAGCATCGGCGTGGCGCCGCCCTACCTGCCCGCCATCCACGCGACCAGTACCGATCTCGCGCGAACGCTCGCCGAACTCGCCGACGAACTGGACGACGGGAGTACCGGCCCCGAACGCGTGCACGCGGCGCCACCGCTGACTTCCCTGCGCGTGCCCGCCTCCTCCGGTCCCGGGCTGCGCTACCGGGACGTGGTCGAGACGATCGATGCCGTCTTGCCCGAGGGCACCGACGTCTTCGCCGACGCGGGCAACACCGGCGCGGCCGTCGTGCACCATCTGCGCGTCCCACGGAACGGGCGGTTCGTGGTAGCCCTCGGCATGGGCGGGATGGGTTACGCGTTCGGCGCGGGTATCGGGTCCGCGTTCGCGCGAGCGGATGTCGCCCGGCGGACGGTGGTCATCGCCGGTGACGGCTCGTTCTACATGCACGGCATGGAGCTGCACACCGCGATCGAGCACGCCCTGCCGGTCACCTTCGTGGTACTGAACAACAACGCGCACGCCATGTGCGTGACCAGGGAGCAGCTGTACTACCGGGATCGCTACAGCTTCAACCGGTTCCGTCCGGCCCACCTGGGCGCGGGCGTCGCCGCGATGTTCCCCGACCTGCCCGCGTTCTCGGTGCACACCGTCGGTGATCTCGCCGCCACGCTGCGGCGCTGCCTGGAAACCGCGGGTCCGTCGTTCCTCTCGATCGAATGCGACCCCGACGAGATTCCCCCGTTCCTGCCCTTCCTGACCACCGTCGAGCAATCCCGGAACCAGTAATGAACACCCGCTTCGCCGGCAACGGTGCCGCGCCCATGCCTGCCAAGAGGAGATCAGCATGACCACCAGTTCCCTCCCCGCCCTCAGCGATATTCCGGACGACGGGTTGCCCGGCGTGCTCCGCATCGAGAACTCCGACAAGGAGGCGACCGAGCCGATCATCGTGGACATGCTGCGATCGGTGTATCCGCACGACCAGATCTACGGCGAATACTGTCCGGTGCAGGGGTACATCGCCGCGCCGCCGCGCGAAGTCTACGAATACCTCGCCGACCCCCGGTCGATGGAGGAATGGACCTACGGCCTGCGCGGGTTCGTCGAGACCGGGGAACCCGGACTCTGGCTGGCCTACGACCGGCTGGGCGCGGAGACCGAGATCTTCACCCGTACCGTCGCGAACGCCGACGCGATGACGGTCGATTACCACTGCGCGTGGGACCAGAGCAAGCACTTGTGGATGATCTACCTGCTGCGCGTGATCGATGCCCAAGTGGTGTTCGACAAGCCCGGTTCGGTGGTGCTGTGGGTGAACTGCAAGCACCCCTTCTACGACGAGAACCCCTTCCCCGATATCGCGCCGCCGGAGCGCCCGGAGTGGGTCGGCGACTTCTGGGAGATGTTCTCCGCGGGTCATCAACTGGAGATGGACAACCTCAAGGCCATCTGCGAGTACCGGGCCGCGCACGGCCTGCCCGTCAAGCCCGACTGGATGAAGTGAGAGCACCATGCAGCACAACAATTCCGGCCTGCCGCCGGTCAGCCTCGTCGACGTGGCCAGTTACCTGCCCGGCGATCCGGTCGGCACCGAATACTTCACCCAGTTCGCCCGCTCGGACCGGATGGCGAAGAACGTCATGTTCCGCGCACCCAAAGGCCGCCACCACGTGGCGCGCGACGAGACCGCGGTCGACATGGTCGAGCGCGCCGTCGCACCGCTGATCGAACGCAACGGCGCCGACGCGATCGCCGAGATCGACGTCCTGATCACGCACACCCAGCTGCCGGACAATCCGGTGCTCGGCTGCGGCCCCGAGGTGGCTCGGCGGCTCGGCATCCGTCCCTCCTACGCCTACGACGTACACAACGGCGGCTGCGCGGCGTTCGTGCACATGATGGCGATGGCCCGCATGATCTTGCAGACCACCTCCGCCCGCACCGCGTTGATCGTGGCCACCCAGAACTGCGCGGGACCGGTGTTCACCCAGTCCGAGATCCGCAAGCTGGCCCAGGCGCCGGTGCCCGGCGACGGCTGCGGTGTGGGACTGCTGCGCAAGGACGACAGCGCTCCGATCATCGACGTCGAATGCCGCACCTATCCCGAATTCGCCGGGGACATGGCCTTCTCCACCCATGGTGAGCGCAAGTACTGGGAGCCGGGCGAGGGCCAGGCGTGCGTCAGCTTCACCGAGTCCAAGGTTGCCAAGGTGTTCTCGCGCGGCAATCGACTGGTTCCGGAAGTGGCTCTGGCGGTGTGCGACCGGATCGGCGTGCGGGGACGCGACGTCGACACGTTCGTCACCAACCAGCCGAACCGGCTGTTCCTGCGCAACTGGCACGACGCGCTGGAGCTTCCACCGCAGCGGCACCCCGACACCTTCGACTCCTGCGGGAACCTGTTCGCCGCCGGTATCCCGGTGACCCTGGACGTGGAGAACCGGGCGGGACGACTGGCCAACGGCTCGCTGGTGCTGATGGCGGGGTTCGCGCACGCGGGCGACTTCGCGGGCGCGGCCGCCGTTCGCTGGGGAGCGGCGCGATGAGCGTGCGCGTCGTCGACGGCACCCGGCCCTCCCGCAGGCTCCCGGCGCCCCGGGTGGCGCCCCGTTTCGACCTCACCTTGAGTGAGAACCCGTTCCCCCCGCTTCCCTCGGTGCTGCGGGCGGTGCACCTGGCACTGGCTCAGGCCAACCGATACCCGGAGTTCCTGCCGCGTCGGCTGCCGTCGCTGATCGCCCGGCATGTGGGTGTGCGGGCGGATCAGGTGGTGGTCGGCTCGGGGGCGACCGGCGTGGCCCTGCAGATCCTGCAGACGCTGACCACGCCGGGAGCGCAGATCGTCTACAGCGCGCCGACCTTCGACGGATATCCGATCATGGCCGAGATGACCGGCCTCGACGCGGTGCCGGTGCCGTTGGACGCGACCGGGAATCAGGATTTGCGGGCGATGCGCCGCGCCATCGACCGGCGCACCGCTCTGGTCGTGGTGTGCCGTCCGCACAACCCCACCGGAACGGTGATTCCGGCGGACGAGCTGAAGGCGTTCCTGTCCGGCCTGCCCGCCCGGGTCCCGGTGATTCTCGATGAGGCGTACGTCGAATTCCTCGGCGCGGCCGAGTATGTCGACCCGCTGGCACTGATCGCGAAGCACCCCGGCCTGCTCGTCCTGCGGACCTTCTCGAAGGCGTACGGCCTGGCCGGGCTGCGGATCGGTTACGCCTTCGGCAACCCCGAGCTGATCGCGCGCGTGGGCAAGCTGCAACTCCCCTTCGGGCTGAGCGCGGCGGCGGTGGCCGCGGTCACCGCCTCCTATGCCGCCGAGCCCGAACTCGCCGCACGCACCCTGCGCATCACCGAGGAACGAGACGCACTCCGTGCCGCACTGGTGGCTCGCGGATTCGCGGTACCGGAGAGCCGCGCCAACTTCCTGTTCGTCCCCGGCCCCGGCACGACCACCGCGCTACGCCGCGCGGGCATAGCCGCGAAGTGCTACCCCGACGGAAGCGCCCGCATCGCCGTGGGCGATCCTGCGGCCGACCGTGCGGTGCTCGAAGCTCTGACTTCGGGTCCGCCCAGGGTAACGCTATAACTTGCCGTCACCCAGACCAGACGTGCGGCCTCGTGCCGCCGCGCGCCTGCTGCGGGTACGCGAAGACGCTCAGCACCACACCCCCTCAGCACGCGCCGCGCCGCGGCACCACACCCCGTCAGCACGCGCCGCGCCGCGGCACCACACCCCGTCAGCACGATCGCCGCGCCGACACCACACCCTGCCGACGCGCATCCGCGGTGACCGATGACCGGCACCACACCCTGCCGACGCGCATCCGCGGTGACCGATGACCGGCACCACACCCTGCCGACGCGCATCCGCGGTGACCGATGACCGGCACCACACCCT
>NZ_JBHVDM010000022.1:78877-91638 GCF_042802775.1 Nocardia sp. NPDC057455
CCTGCCGACGCGCATCCGCGGTGACCGATGCGGGTCTGCGCGGCGGGTGGTTCGATCGAAGAGTGTGGTCCGAATTCGAGGAGAACGCGGCGCCCGCCCGTGGCACGGCCAGTCGGGTCCTGTTTCGGTTCGCCGTGGGACGGTGGGCGTTCATCCTGCGCCAGACGATCATCGAGCCCGGCGGCAGCAGCGGGTGGCATTACCACGACGGGACGTTGTTCGTCCTGGTCGCGCGAGGGACGCTCGATCATCCGGGTGCGGACTGCGCACCGGTCACCTATCGGCGGTGGCGGGTGTTCCGGGAACCGAGCGGGCCGCGCTACCCGCACGTGGCCCGCAATATCGGGACGGCGCCGGTGCTGCTGTGCGTGCTCTACGTCACTCCGGTCGGCAACCCGCTGTCACGCGGTGTCGCACCGCCGAGGTGCGCGGAAAGAATGGAGTGAGCGGCCCGCCGCCGGAACCGCGCCGTGCGACACGAGCCGCACAACCGCCTCCGGGCCGAGAGGGGTTCCCGAACTGACGATTCGCTTGCTCAGCTGACGACGGCCCGGCGAGCCGGGCGTGTGCGCAGTGCGTGAGGACGGTCGATCTCAGCTCGCGGGCTGGCAGGCGTTGCGGAGCGAGCACGCGCCGCAGGAGCTGCCGCAACCGCCGGTCTCGGGGGGCGGGGCGATGGCGTCGGCCGCCTGTGCGGCGGCATTCGCGCCCGCACCGAGGGTGAACAACGCGACCACGGCGGTGCAGGCCGCGACAACCAGCGCGACGAATCCGCTGGCGGCCAGCGCGACGAGACCACCGGCGAACAGCAGCGCCCCGGCCGCGATCGAGGTGGGAGCGGCGACCCGGTTGGCGACGCGGAACGTCTCGTCCGTGGACAGCGCTGCCTCGGTGTGGACCCCGAAGAAACGATTGCGGGGCAACCGGCCGGTCAGCCCGAGTGCGCCGGTTGCGACGGCCACGACGGCCGGCACGAACAGGACGAGAGCGACGAGGAACACTCATGCAGGCTAGCGCATCGGTGCCGCCCCGCCGACGACGGGCGGTGCGACGGCGACCACCTCCGCAAAGTCCAGGCCAGCCCGATTTTCGGTCCAGCGGAGGTGACGTTCTACCCTGATAGACGAAGTTTGTCGGGGATCGGCGACCACAAGAAGGCAGGACCGTGCAAGACACACGCGCAACCGAAAGCGATGTACCAGAGCATCGGTACAACGCGGAGCTTGCCGGCCGCATCGAACGCCGGTGGCAGCGGACGTGGGACGAACGCGGAACCTTCCATGCGCCGAACCCGGTGGGGCCGCTGGCGGGCCCGACACCGGCCGACAAATTGTTCATCCAGGACATGTTCCCGTACCCGTCGGGCGCGGGCCTGCACGTCGGGCATCCGCTCGGCTACATCGCCACGGACGTCTTCGCGCGCTACCACCGGATGCACGGCCGCAACGTGCTGCACGCCCTGGGCTACGACGCGTTCGGCCTGCCCGCCGAGCAGTACGCGGTGCAGACCGGCGCGCACCCGCGCGACACCACCGAGTCGAACATCGCCACGATGCAGCGCCAGCTCGACCGGCTGGGCCTCGGCCACGACCGGCGGCGCTCGTTCGCGACCACCGATCCGGAGTACTACCGCTGGACGCAGTGGATCTTCCTGCGGATCTACAACGCGTGGTACGACACCGAACTGAACCGGGCCCGCCCGATCGCCGAGCTGGCCGCCGAGTTCGCCTCCGGCACACGGGCCGTTCCGGATGGTGAATCCTGGGACGCCATGTCGCCTGCCGATCGAGGCGCGCTGCTGGACTCGTATCGGCTGGTGTACCAGACCGATTCGGTGGTCAATTGGTGTCCGGGTCTGGGCACCGTGCTGGCCAACGAAGAAGTCACCGCCGACGGCCGCAGCGAGCGCGGCAACTTCCCGGTGTTCCGGAAGCGGCTGCGGCAGTGGATGATGCGCATCACCGCCTACTCCGATCGGCTGGTCGACGACCTGGACCGGCTGGACTGGCCGGACAACGTGAAGGCCATGCAGCGCAATTGGATCGGACGATCCCGCGGCGCACAGGTGAAGTTCGACGCCGACGGCGAGCAGATCGAGGTCTTCACCACCCGCCCCGACACCTTGTTCGGCGCAACCTACGTGGTGCTGGCCCCGGAACACGAGCTGGTCGACACGCTGACCGCCGCCGAGTGGCCTGCGGGCACCGACCCCCGGTGGACCAACGATGGCGCCGCGGCACCGGCCGACGCCGTCGCGGCCTACCGCAAATCGATCGCGGCCAAGTCCGATCTGGAGCGCCAGGAGAACAAGGAGAAGACCGGCGTCTTCCTGGGCAACTACGCGATCAACCCCGCCAACGGCAAGGCCGTGCCGATCTTCATCGCCGACTACGTGCTCAGCGGCTACGGCACCGGAGCCATCATGGCCGTTCCCGGGCACGACCACCGCGACTGGGAGTTCGCGACCGCCTTCGGGCTGCCGATCATCGAGGTCATCAGCGGCGGAGACCTGGCGAAGGGCGCGCACGCGGGCGAAGGCGCGCTGGTGAACTCCGACTACCTCGACGGCATGTCCGTCGAGGAGGCCAAAGCGGCGATGATCGCCCGGCTCGAGGCCGACGGCCACGGTAAGGGCACCATCCAGTACAAATTGCGCGACTGGTTGTTCGCCCGTCAGCGCTACTGGGGCGAGCCGTTCCCCATCGTGTACGACGAGCAGGGCGCTGCGCACGCGTTGCCGGAGTCGATGCTGCCGGTCGCGCTGCCGGAATTGGACGACTTCGCGCCGGTGACCTTCGATCCGGACGACGCGGATTCCGAACCGTCCCCGCCGCTGGCCAAGGCGACCGACTGGGTGGAAGTCGAACTGGACCTGGGCGACGGCCCGAAGCGCTACCGGCGCGACACGAACGTCATGCCGCAGTGGGCGGGCAGTTCCTGGTACGAGATCCGCTACGCCGACCCGACGAACGCGGAGACGTTCTGCGCCAAGGAGAACGAGGCGTACTGGCTGGGCCCGCGTACCGAGGTCGGCGGGGCGAACGATCCGGGCGGCGTCGACCTGTACGTCGGCGGTGTCGAACACGCGGTGCTGCATTTGCTGTACGCCCGCTTCTGGCAGAAGGTGCTCTACGACCTGGGTGAGGTGTCCGCGAGCGAGCCGTACCGGCGGCTGTTCAACCAGGGCTACATCCAGGCGCACGCCTACACCGACGAGCGCGGCGCGTACGTGCCCGCCGCCGAGGTGGTCGAGCGCGACGGCAAGTTCTTCTGGACCGACGCCACCGGCACCGAGGTCCCGGTGTTCCAGGAGTACGGCAAGATCGGCAAATCACTGAAGAACGCCATCTCCCCGGATGAGATGTGCGATCTGTACGGCGCGGACACCTTCCGCTTCTACGAGATGTCCATGGGTCCGCTGGACACCTCGCGGCCGTGGGCCACCAAGGACGTCGTCGGTGCGCACCGGTTCCTCCAGCGGGCGTGGCGCCTGGTGGTGAACGAGGAGTCCGGCGCACTGCGGGTCACCGATGCCGAGCCGACCGGCGAGACGCTGCGCCTGCTGCACAAGACGATCGCCGGTGTGGACGAGGATTTCGCCGCACTGCGCGACAACACGGCGGGCGCCAAGCTGATCGAGCTGACCAACCACCTGACCAAGAGCTACCCGGACGGCGCGCCGCGCTCGGTGGTGGAGCCGCTGGTGCTGATGCTGGCTCCGCTGGCCCCGCACATCGCCGAGGAATTGTGGGAACGCCTGGGCCACACCGCGGCCCTGGCGCACGGCCCGTTCCCGATCGCCGATCCCGCCCTGCTGGTCGAGGAGTCGGTGGAGTACCCGATCCAGGTGAACGGCAAAGTGCGCAGCCGGATTCAGGTGGCGGCCGACGCCGACAACGCGGCGATCGAGGCGGCAGCGCTGGCCGACGAGAAGATCGCCACCCTGCTCGACGGAGCCGCCCCGCGCAAGCTGATCGTGGTGCCCGGGCGCTTGGTGAACATCGTCGCCTGAGCGCTCGAGGGGCGCGGGAAGTCGTCGACGGATGGATCGCCGACGACTTCGGGGTTCACGTCGCCGGCCCACCGTGAGAGCATGCTTCCGCACGGCCGGAAGCGGCCGGGTCGCCCATCGGGCAGTGGTGTCCGGACCGGCGGCGCGGGCCCGCCGCGCATCGCACCGGTCGGCACCGGCAACCCGTCGACAGGCGAACACGCCTGCGGATATCAGTACGGCCGGAGCACGACCTCGGTGGGATGTGCGTCGCGCGGGGTGTCGATGGCCGAACGCACCGTGTATGCCACCGTCTCAGGGGTGAGGAAATCCTCGGCCCGGTACTCGCGCCCCTCGCCCGCGATGATCTCGCGCTGCATATCGGTGTCGATGCGCCCCGGGTGGATCGAGGTCACCCGCAGTTGCGGCTCCTCCTGCCGCAACGCGTCACCGAAAGCGCGCAGTCCGAACTTGCTCGCCGCGTAGGAGGCCCAGCCCGCGTTGGCGCGCAGCCCCGCGCCCGAGTTGATCAGCACCACGTGCCCCTTGCCCGCCCGCAGCGCGGGCAGCAGCAGCCGGGTGAGTTCGGCGACCGCGATGAGGTTGGCCTCCAGCGTGTTCCGCCACTGCTCGACGGTGGATCCCGCGATCGTGCCGAGATCGGCGATGCCCGCGTTGTGCACCAGCACGTTCAAGCTCCGGATCGGCGCGACCGCTTCGGCGAGGGCGTCGTAGTCGGTCAGCTCGACCGGCCAGCCCTGCGCGGCGGGCAACTCCGCCAGGATGCCGCGCAGCGACTCCGCCGATCGGGCGCCCAGCAGCAGGTCGTGCGTAGGGGCGAGTTCGCGGGCGATCGCGGCGCCCAGGCCACGGCTGGCGCCGGTGATCAACGCGGTCGATTTCGCGGGCGCGGCGGAAGTCATGGGCCCCACCGTAACCGGCTGGGTGCAGGAGGCGTAAAAACGCGTAGCACTGGACGAACGACTAGCGCTGCACGCTGAATCGGGGCGACAATCTCGAGCAGCGAATCACGGACGGGGCATTCGAAAGTGAGAACCGCCGAACACGAACCGGCCGCGGGCCGAGGGGATGAGGCCGAAACGGACACCGCTGAGCGGGCATTTCTGCGGGTGACATCGCAGAATAGGGGGATGGCACATCCGGGCTTCACCCCCACCCAGCTCGCGGCCCGTGCTGCCTACCTGCTGCGTGGCAACGATCTGGGCACGATGACCAGCGCGGCGCCACGCCTGTACCCGCACATGTGGAGCTGGGACGCGGCATTCGTCGCGGTCGGGCTCGCGCCGCTGAGCGTGGAGCGGGCGGTGATCGAATTGGACACCCTGCTCTCGGCGCAGTGGAAGAACGGGATGATCCCGCACATCGTCTTCGCCAACGGCGTGGACGGTTATTTTCCCGGCCCGGCCCGCTGGGAGTGCCGCAAACTGGCGGCCGACGCGCCGGATGGACTGGACACCTCCGGGATCACCCAACCGCCCGTGCACGCCATCGCGGTGCAGCGGATCCTGGATCATTCGCGCAGGCACGGCCGCAGCACCAGGTCCGTGGCCGAGGAGTTCCTCAATCGGCGCTGGCCGGATCTGGTGCGCTGGCACCGCTGGCTGGCGCACGCCCGCGATCCCAAGGAGACCGGCCGCATCACGCTGTATCACGGCTGGGAGTCCGGGATGGACAACTCCCCGCGCTGGGACCGCGCCTACGACCACGTGGTCCCCGGCGACCTGCCGCCCTACCGCCGCGAGGACGTGCTGGTGGTGGCCGATCCGACCCAGCGGCCCACCGACCGCGAGTACGACCGCTACCTGTGGCTGGTGGAGCAGATGCGCCGGGCGGGCTACGACGACTACCAACTCGCCTCGACCATGAGCTTCGCCGTCGAGGACGTGTTCGTCACCGGGATCTTCTCGCTGGCCTGCGAGGTGCTGGCCAATATCGGCGAGGAGTACAAGCAGCCGCACGCCGACGTGCGCGACCTCTACGCGTGGGCCGACCGTTTCCGTGCGGGCGTCGTCGCGACGGCCGATGCGCGCACCGGCGCGGCCCGCGATTTCGACGTGCGATTGCAGCGGTGGATCAACACCGAGACGCTCTCGATGTTCGCGCCGCTGCTGTGCGGTGGCCTCCCCCGCGACACCGAGCGCAGTTTGCTGCGTTTGTTCGAGGGCCCGCGCTTCTGCGGCCACCCGGATCTGCGCTACGCGCTGCCGCCTTCGACCTCGCCGGTGTCCAAGGACTTCCGTCCCCGCGAGTATTGGCGCGGCCCGGTGTGGCCGGTGATGAGCTGGCTGTTCTCCTGGGTCTTCGCCAGGCGCGGCTGGGCCGAGCGCTCGTTCATGTTGCGCGCCGAGGGCTTGCGCCAGGCCAGCGACGGCAGCTTCGCCGAGTACTACGAACCGTTCACCGGAGAGCCGCTCGGCAGCATGCAGCAGTCCTGGACGGCGGCGTCGGTCCTGGACTGGCTGGGGTGAGAGTCACAGGACAGTTCTGACACCCCATTGGTCACACTGGTAACAGCCAGAGCGAGTGGCTATCGTCGTGCGGCATGGACACCTGGAGGTCGACCACTCGTCGCGGCACGGCGCTGTCGCTGCTCGCACTGTCCGGCATCCTCGTCGCCACGCTCCCCGCGACCGCGGCGCCGACCGGTCCGGATGTCTCGTCGTGGCAGCACACCGGCGGTAGCCCGATCGATTGGTTCGCGGTCAAGCGTTCCGGCCACGACTTCGCCATGGTCAAGGCCACCGAGGGGCTCAGCTACATCAACCCGTACTTCGTGCCCGACAGCCTGCTGATGCGCGCGGCCGGCCTGGCCCGCGGCACCTACCACTACGCCCGGCCGAACCTGCCGCCCGAACCGCAGGCCGCGATGTACGCGGCGGTGGCGCTCGGCCAGAACGGACCGCTCGACCTGCCGCCCGTGCTGGACTTGGAGGACTCCGGCGGTCTCGGCCCGGCGGCTCTGATCGACTGGACCCGCCGCTACCTGAACACCGTGCGAGCGCTCACCGGGCGCGACCCGATCGTCTACACCTATCCCAACTTCTGGCGCACCGCGATGGCCGACACCACTGAATTTGCCGAATACCCGCTGTGGATCGCCGATTACCGCGGCAACGATCAACCGGAAGTCCCCGGCGGCTGGTCCACCTGGACGTTCTGGCAGACCACCGACCGTGGCGCCATCCCCGGCATAGCCGGCCGCGTCGACCTCAACGTCTACAGCGGTGGAGGCGATTTCGCCCGTTTCGCGAACATGAGCGGCGGCACCGGCAGTAGCTGAGAGTGGAGCCGCTACCCGCCCAGTCGAGTAGCGGCTCCACCCGTGGGAAAAGCCGCGGAGGGTGGTCGGCCGTGGTTGCAGGGGGCCGGTGGGGCGCCGCGGCTGTGGTTATCAGCCGCCGATGCGGCCGCCGGCCTTCTTCCAGACCGCCACGACCGAGGGGCGGGGCTGGGCCGTGCCGCCGTCGGGCCAGTGCGACAACGGGTTGTCCGGAGTGGCGTCATCGGCCTCGCCGGGGTGCTGCACGCACACCATCACCCGTGCCTCGCCGACCACAGGACCGCAGGTCTCCGCGCCGCGCGGGACGGTCAGGAATTGTTTGGTCTGACCGCGATTCGGCCCGTCGAGCACCACCGCGAACAAGCCGTCGTTCGACTTCAACGCGTTGCCGTCGGTGGAGACCCACAGGTTGCCGTACGGATCGAAGGCCAGGTTGTCCGGGCAGGAGATCGGACTGACCTTGGACTTGTCGTATCCGGCGAAGTAGGTGTCCGCCGCCGTGGGATCGCCGCAGACCAGCAACAACGACCAGGTGAACGTGGTGCCGGTGTGGTTGTCGTCGATCTCCAGGATCTGGCCGTTCTTGTTGAGCTTGCGCGGGTTCGCCTCGTCCGGCCCCTGCTTGCCCTCCGCGCCGCGGTTGTCGTTGTTGGTCAGCGCCACGTACACCTTGCCGGTGTAGGGGTTGGCCTCGAAGTCCTCCGGGCGGTCCATCTTGGTGGCCCCCACTTTGTCGGCGGCCAGGCGGGTGAAGACCGCCACTTCTTCCGCGCTCATGCCGTCGACCAGCGACTTGCCCTTGCCGTCCGCGCCGGTCTCCAGCAGGGGGATCCACTGGCCGGTACCGGTGAAGCCCTTGTCCGAAGGCTTGGCGCCGGTACCGTCGATCTTGTCCGCGTGGTCGCCGGTGAGCTTCGCGACGTACAGGGTGCCCGCGTCCAGGATGGTCAGGTTGTGCCGCATGCTGGCCGCACCGGTGCCCGGCTGGATCTTGCGCGAAGACACGAATTTGTACATGTAGTCGAATTTCTCGTCGTCGCCGGTGTAGGAGACGACGTCACCGCTGTTGGTGACGTAGATGGTGGCGCCCTCGTGCTTGAGCCGTCCCATCGCGGTGTGCTTGATCGGCGTCGAGTTCGGGTCCCATGGGTCCACCTCGACCACATAGCCGAATCGGTTGGCCTCGTTGGGTTCCTGGGCCAGGTCGAAGCGTTTGTCCGCGCGCTCCCACTGGTTGGTGGTCTTGCCCGCGGCGAAGCCGTAGCGCTTGAGCCGGGCCGCGGCGGCGGACTCGGTCACCTTGTCGCCGTTGGCGAAATAGCCGTTGAAGTTCTCCTCGCCCGACAGCACGGTGCCCCACGGCGTCAGGCCGCCGGAGCAGTTGGCGAACGTGCCGAACACCTTGGTGCCGGTCGGATCGGCCGAGGTCTTCACGAACTCGCTGCCCGCGGCGGGACCGGTCAGCTTGAACTCCGTGGTCGCGGTGATCCTGCGGTTGTACTTGCCGAAGGCGGGAACCAGCTTGCCCGAACCGGTTTCGCCCTTCACCTCCACCACGGTCAAGCCGTGGGCGGCCATGGTGACCGCGATCTGCTCGTCGGTCGGCGCGTCCTTGTTGTAGCCCCGGAACATGTGCGGGCTGGTGGTGTACTCGTGATTCACCACGAGCAGATAACCGTTGGCCTGGCCCTCGATCGGCAGCAGAGCGGCGAAGTCGTTGTTGTAGCCGAACTGCTTGGCCTGCGCGGCGGCGGTCTGCTTGTCGAAGTCGAAGGGGGGCGCGTCGGGGAACAGCGGATCGCCCCAGCGGATCACGACGGACTGCTCGTAGCCGTCCGGGATCACCACGGCGTCTTCCTTGTTCGGCGCGACGGCGGTGAAGTCGGTGCCGGTCCCCGGAGGGCCTGCGGGCGAGGTCGAGACCGCCGCCTTCGGTTCATCGTCACCGCAGGCGGCGAGCACGCTGCCCGCGCCGACCGCGAGCACGGCGGCCGCGCCGCCCTTGATCAGCCCGCGCCGGTTCAGCGAGCTGACGATGTCACCGAAGTAGGCGCCCGAGGAGGTGTTCGGCGCCTCGTGGAAGCACGCGTTCGCGCACTTGTACTCACAGGTCACGGCGGCGCGCGACGACTGGCCGTCGTGCTGAACGAAAAGGGCGAGTGGCTGAAGACTCACGGTGACTCCTGGGTTGGGCCGATGGCCGCACGGTAAACCATCCGGGCCATCCGGAAGGGACGACAAAGTGAACAACCGCCCAATTAGGTAACCCTGAGATTGCGCGACCACCAGACCTGGGAACAACGAATGCCGCGCCGACTCGATGATCTCGAATCGACGCGGCATGGGTGTCGAAAGACGGCTGCCTCGTTCTCGATGGGACCGGCCCGGACTTCGTCCGCCATCAGGCGTTGACCGGCAGGGCGATGACGACCTCGCTCTCGTTCTCGGGCAGGTAGTGCGCCCGCAGGATGCGGCCCACTTGTACCTGGGCGACGCCGGCCGGAGCGAGGAACTTCGTCACCCGGGTGGCGAAGGTAGATCCGTCCGGCCGGGTGACCACCAGGCCGAGTGCGACCTCGGAGTGACCCTCGCGGATCGTGCCGGTGACCGACAGCGACTGCACCACCGCCTGGGTGGCGATGCCGCGCTCGGCGATGTCGAGCTTGTGCCGCGTGGTCATGCCCTTGCGGATCAGCGACTCGTTCATGGCGCGCTGCGCGGCGGACGCGTCGCCGGACAGGTCGACCTCGACCCGGTCGGTCCGGCCGGGCAGGTAGCGCACCGGGAGCACCACCCCGGCGCGAAGCAGGGCGAGTTCGGTGAACGGCACGATCATCTTCGCGGAGGAATGGAAGTTCTTGCCGTCCGCGCCTTCCACGCTGAACTCGACGTGAACCTGCGGCTGGTCGTTGACGGTGACGCCGGTCTGCCGCACCGATCGGACCGTGCCGAGGCCGGTGAGCCCGTCGCGGAACTCCGCGCTGTTGCGGCCGGTCAACGCGCTCATGATGCCTTCGCCGGTGAAGGCGAAAACCATGGGCACCAGGGTGAGGGCCATGATCGGCAGCGCCATCTCGAAGCCGAGCCAGCCCATTCCGGAGGGCTCCCATTCGCTGGTCGGGACGTAGGTCAGGGCGTGGTAGACGTAGTAGCCGATCGCCGCGGCGGCGAGTGCGAGTGCGAGCAGGCGGATCTTCTTCATGACATTTCCTCTTCGGTGCGAAATTTCGGGACTCACCGCGCCCCGTCATCCCTGAGGTTCGAGCGGGATGACGGGGGCGGCTCGTGGGACATGCGGCGATCAGGCGCCGACGATGGACGAGCAGGCGAAGGTGATGTCGAACTTCGAGGCCTTCGGGGCGGCCAGCGGGTTGGTCAGGTCGGGGGCGCCCACGCCCTCGCCGGTGACCTTGTAGGTGTTGCCGTCCTTCACGACCGTGGCGGAACCACCCGGCATGCCGTTGCCGAAGCCGACCGCGTAGGGCAGGCCGTTGGCGCCGCCCTTGCTGCCCGCGATCCCGACCGCCTGCACGGTGTTCGCGTCGGTGATGGTCGCGCTCACCGAGAGGTTGCCGTAAGCGGAGTTCTCGGTCTCGGTCAGCGCCAGCGCCAGGGTGCCGCCCTGCTTCGCGCAGGTGGTGGTGAACTTCGCGTCGAAGGCCTTGCCGTCGACCGAAGCGACCGACTTTCCCGCCGGGGCGGGCTGCGCCGAGGAGGGCGCGGGCGCGGCGGGCGAGCTGCCCTTGCTGTCACCGCATCCGGTGAGCACCGCGACGGCGGCGGTCGCGGCGAAAGCGGCGGCGGCGATGCGGAGCGAAGTGGCGTTCATGGTGTGTCCTCGTCGTTCGAGGGGCGGTGCCCCTGGTTCTGTTTCTCCGGCCCTCCTGTGGGGCCGATGAGTAAAAGGTAGGAACGATTCGCGCCCTACCGATCCCAGGTTTTCCGCATCTGCGCAGGTAGATGACGTGTGGCTGCGCAGGCAACGTCTCAACTGACGAATCCCGCGTTCGAATCCATCCTGCGGGCCGCCGCGCAGCTGCGGTCAGGCCAGAACACAGTGTCCGAGGAGCGGCCGACCGTGCTGGTGGATGACAGAAGCGACTGTCTCGCGCGGCCGGGCTTCAGCCCACTTCGGCGAAGAACCGCCGGATGTCGCCGACGAGCAGTTCGGGTGCCTCGTGTGCGGCGAAGTGGCCTGCGGCGTCGTTCGGACCGCCGATCGCCGAGCCCGCGTCGTAGGAGTTCCAGCTGACGATGTTGCTGTGGTCACGCTCGGCGAACCGGCGGATCGACTGGAAATCGCCCTTGAACATGGCAAGCGCGGTGGGGGTCGTGGTCGAGCCGGTCGGGCGGTCGGTGCTGTGCGCTTCCTCGTAGTAGTACCGGACCGAGGAGGCCGCGGTGCCGGTCAGCCAGTAGAGGGCAACGTTGCCGATGACGAAATCGGCGTCCAAACTCTCACCGAAAAGCTGTGCGTTCCAGCCGAGTAGGCCAATCGGCGAATCGGAGAGCGCGTAGGCCAGCGTCTGCGGTTGCTGGCTGCACAGGACGTTGAAGGCCATCTTGTTGTCCTGGAACCACTTCAGGTGCTCGAGCGCCGCCAGGTCCTCCGTCGAGAGGTCGACGAATTCGGCCGGATCGCCGGATGGGAACGAGAACAGCTGTGTCACATGGACACCCACCACCCGGTCCGGCGCCAGGCGACCGATCTCCGGGGAGACCATCGAGCCGCCGTCGTTGCCGATCGCACCGAAGCGCTGGTAACCGAGCCGATCCATCAGCTCGATCCAGGCTTTGGCGACGCGCCGCATGGTCCAGCCGGTGCTGTGCGTCGGGCCGGAGAAGCCCATGCCGGGCAGCGCCGGAATCACCAGATGGAAGGCGGGATCCTCAGCAGACTCCGGCGCGGTCAGCGACTCGATGACGTCGAGGAACTCGAGCACCGAGCCGGGCCAGCCGTGCGTGAGGACCACCGGCAGCGCGTCCGCGCGAGCCGACCGGATGTGCAGGAAGTAGATGTTCTCGCCATCGATCTCAGTGGTGAACTGCGGGTAGGCGTTCAGCTTCGCCTCGAGCGCCCGCCAGTCGAAGGTCTCCAGCCAGTACTGCGCCAGGCCGCGCACCCGATCCTCGGGCACCCCGTAGGAGTCGCCGACGCCGGGCAGTTCGCTCGGCCACAGGGAGCGGCGCAGACGGTCGGCCAGATCGTCGAGCTCGGCCTGCGGAATGTCGACCTGAAAGGGCTTGATGATGCTCATGGCGATCTCCTCTGGAACGGAATGCTTTGTTCTGTTTAAAGATAGCAGAACGGATCATTCCGTTTCAAGCCCTGAAGGCGTGCCGAACCAGGTGAGGCTCGAGCTCGGACGGCCCTACCTTGCCGTGAGGCGCAGACGAAACCTGCCTGAGCGCCGGTCGAGGTCAGAACCGCGGAGAGGCCGGTCCATTTGGACCAGCCACCCTGGATTC